>JAAUQA010000146.1 GCA_012032855.1 Candidatus Competibacteraceae bacterium | reverse complement strand
TTGGCCTGAGCATAAAGCGTGGCGCCTTTGGACAGTGCATCCTCGACCTGATGTTTGACCGTCTGTACTTGTTTGGTGGTGCAGATCGCACCCACATCAATGTTGTAATCGGAGTCGGGAGCCTGACGCAGCACTTCCACGCGCTCCTTCAACTTCTGCATAAACGGCTCATAAACCGCTTGGTGGACATAAATCCGCTCGACACCACCGCAAGATTGTCCGCTGTTTTGCAAGCCGGCCCAAACCGCTCCGTTAGCGGCGCGTTCCAGATTGGCGTCTTCGCAAACCAGCATGGCGTCGTTACCGCCTAGTTCCAGCGACACCGGAGTCAACGATTCGGCGGCTTTGGCCATCAGGGTCTTGCCTACCGGAACGGAACCGGTGAAAAACAGCTTGTCCACATGTTGGGCCGGATCAAGCATGATCTGACTCACCATGCTGCCGGAAATATTCACATGGGTGAACACGTTTTCCGGTAGCTCGGCTGCGGCGAAAATGTCTTCAATTTTGCGCCCGACCATTTGGGTTTCAACCGCCGTCTTAAACACTACCGTGTTGCCTGCCAACAAGGCCGGTACGATTTCGTGCATAGGAATACCGAGCGGATAATTCCAAGGGGCGATGACGCCGACCACACCGAACGGCACCCGATACAGTTTGCTGCTTTTGTTCAAGAACAATAACGCGCCGCCACCAAGCGCTTGGGCTTGAGGAACCGCTTAGCATTGCTGCAATAATAGTCAATCCCCATTACGCTAGGCAGCACTTCGGTGGCTAAGCCTTCAACCCGCGCTTTACCCACATCCTTGGAGATCACTTCGCTGATCTCGTCAGCATGATCGATCATGTAATCGCGAATACGCCGCATATAGCGCACCCGTTCTTCGACCGGTAACGCAGCCCAGGCTTTTTGCGCCTCGCGGGCGCGGACAATGGCTTGACGGCCTTCCTCGGGAGTATTGATTTGAGAATAACCGATGATTTCACCGGTGGCCGGATTGACAGCAGTCGTTTTATCAATCTCAACGACGGTTTGGGGAGTACTCATAACGGCTTCCTTACAACTCGATTCTGGCTCGCGACAAGCAGCGTGAACCTGTGAACCTGTGGATGGAATGAGAGTCGTTTATAAAGGCCGCTAAACGTAAATTGGCACGACTCAATCTAACGCCATTCTATCATTTTCCGGCCCATACCTGATGATTTGCTTGTCATTCGCGACTGAAGAGGATGAGAACGTGCCCCAGGCCATTGCCCCCGTGCGCCAACACCTAACCCAAGCTTCACCTGCTGTGATTCCTTCTCTAACCAACTTAGTCGAGTTCGTCGGACGACATCATCGTCTGTTCGTGCTCACCGGAGCAGGCTGTAGCACGGCGTCTGGTATTCCTGATTACCGCGATAAGGAGGGTCAGTGGAAACACAAAAAACCGGTGCAATATCAGGATTTCGTGAAAAGCGAGCCGATGCGACAACGCTATTGGGCGCGTAGCCTGCTGGGCTGGAAAACATTTTTCCAATGCCCGCCCCAACGCCGCGCACCTAGCCTTAGCCCGTTTGGAAAATGCCGGTTTTATCCATCAACTGGTGACTCAAAACGTCGATGGACTGCATCAGCAGGCCGGTAGTCGGCGCGTGCTCGACCTGCATGGCCGATTGGATTGGGTGGAATGTTTGAGCTGTCACACGCGGGGATCACGCCATGTTTTTCAACAGCGCTTGGAAGCGCTTAATCCCGATTTCTTGCGGCACTCCGCGGCTTGCGCTCCGGACGGTGATGCCGTGTTAGAAAGCGTCGATTTCAGCCGCTTCCAAATACCGGCTTGCCCGCGCTGTGGTGGCGTGTTGAAACCCGGCGTAGTGTTTTTCGGCGAGTCCGTGCCGCGTCCCCGTGTCGAGCGAGCCTACGCTCGGCTAGCAGAAGCCGATGCATTGTTGGTGGTCGGTTCGTCGTTGATGGTGTATTCCGGGTTCCGGTTCTGCCGGGCGGCTTCTGAACAAAATAAACCGCAGGCGGCGGTCAATATGGGACGGACCCGCGCCGACGATCTCTTCGCCCACAAGATTACCGCACCGTGTGGTGATACATTGACCTCATTGGCTGACCGACTGGGCGTTTAAGCGATTATCAGCCCGCCCTGAGCCAGCCGTTCAAGACACACAGGAATCTGCCTTTCCAGTATTACCGGCAGCTTATCGCCGGGTATTTGCTGTCCGAGATCCAGCTGTCCAGTCATAATCTCCGCGCTGAGTTGCTCTGTAAGAATTGGTATATCACGGCTGCCGTCCAGCAGTTCCAGCAAGCGTCGGTGGAAAATATCCAGCCCGATTGATTTGTGCTGTCGTCCTGTCACTAGAAAATTATCGACAGCTTGCATGCGGGCAAGCGGGCTGGCTACCGGACGCTGACTCGGCGTTCGGACGAAAGGCGATGGCAAGCTGTGTAATTCGATCAGATTTTGCCGATAGGCTAACAATAGAAACTCCGCCAAAAGCAAACCGGCGTCGTTCGACGAGATAGCTCCGCCAGCGGCTATCCGTTGCTGTGTTGCGTTTACTAAAGACCGAAATGCAATCGCCTGTGGCCAACTCTGTTGTAATTGCAGTAACGCAATGCCGATGAATGGCACTGTGATATCCAGTTGGGTTCCGTTGGGGTGTTGGAAAGTGACTGGGTAGTAGTCGCTGCAATTCACAGGATCGCTGGTTACCGAAAGGGGTGTGGCGACATACAGAGAGTAAAGCCGTTGCGGGTCTACAGTGCGATCAAGCAACGCATCGGCATGGCACAGCAGCGATTGGCGAAACATCCGATGATTGACCACATCGAACCACTGCTCGCCCTCAAGCCAACGTTCCCCTCTCCGCTCGCACCAAGACGGTAGATCTGCTGCAAAATCGGGATGCGGATTGGTATGAAATTCAGCTTCGGATAGAAATTGCAGCCCGAAAGCCAGCGCCCGCTCAACGAACTCATGAAAGTAAAGCGGATGGTTCTCCAGTTCGAGTTCGTCGTGCAACAAGAAATGATCATCTAAACGGCTCATTTCCACCACTGTGGCGCGCAACGAATCGGCATGGGGATTATCATCCTCCGGCAACACCTGTTCCAGATAGGTCAGCACCTCGCGGGCCTGCTCGGGACGGTCTGCATACCCGGTGTTTGCCGAATAACGCAGCATCAACTTTCTAAGCAACCCCCGCTGATGCCAGCCCGGATAAGTGTTGTAGCTGATATAAGCGATTCCGTTGGGCGCGAGGTGTTCACTGCAAATGGCAAACACCCGTTCTTGAATGGCCGGCGGTACCCAGGAATACACACCGTGAGCCACGATGTAGTCGAATGACCCTAACGATGAGTCGAAATCGGCAATATCCATTTGGCGCAATTGAATGTTGTTTAAGCCTAGTTGGGCTAATTGATGCTGTCCCTGAGCGATTTGCAACAGCGGAAAAATCGATCCCTAAAAACTCTGCGTTTGGCAGGCTCTCCGACCAGGGAATGATATTGCTACCGTCGGCGCAGCCCAGTTCCAAAACCCGGCATTCGGATACCGGGGATGATTGCAACCCATAAAGTTTAGCCAATGTAGCTAGGCGATCAGGATGCGATTGCGGATAAGGCCGGCCGGGATAAGGGATTTCGTCGTAACTGGTAGCCAAATCGCCGATCATAATGTTCTCCTGAAGCGGTTTTGTTTGGTGCTTAGTTGGTTTTTAGAAAGCATTGATCGCTAATATCTTCCACATCATAATAGCTATACAAATAGCTATTACGGAGATACCCAATGCGAACCGTGCAGATCACGCTGGAAGACGAACTGGTTCAGGCAGTTGATCAGATGGCTGGCCAGCTTAATCTATCCCGCTCGGCGTTTACCCGCGATGCCTTGCGCGCTGCTTTGGCAAAACTGGAGTTACAGGCTCGTGAGCAGCAACACCGGCGAGGGTATCTCCAGCAGCCGGTGACTTCCGGCGAGTTCGACGATTGGGAAGACCAGCAGGTTTGGGGAGACTGATGCGGCGAGGTGAGGTTCGTTGGTATACCTTCAAAGCCCCCGACAAGAAGAGGCCCGTGCTGATCTTGACGCGCAACTCGATTTTGGACGTGTTAGGCGAAGTGACAATCGCACCCATCACCTCAACGATACGCCAGATTCCCAGTGAGGTGGTCCTGACCCTGGAAGATGGTGTACCCAAAATCTGCGCCATCAATCTGGATCACGTGCAAACCGTGACCAAGGTAAAGGTTGGCCCTTTCATTGCCGCCCTGAGCGATGATCAAATGGATCGAGTTAAAAGCGCTCTGCTATTCGCTTTAGGGTTTTAGTATTGGTGGCGAGGCCGTAACCACCGTCAGTCAGCAAGGTATTGGAAAGCAACATCCTTCCAGCCGGGGGATTATCTTTTGCGGATTACCGCGTGCGGAAATACCTGGTATCGCAAAACGGTGTTGATAACCGTCCGATAACCACAATACCGTTGAGCAGCCCTGAAATCAAAAAGGCCAGACCAGGGGAATAATCAGCACGGTCACGATCCCGACGATCACGTTCAACGGGCCGCCGATACGCAAATAATCGCTGAAGCGGTAACCGCCCAGACTGTAGACCATCAGATTGGTTTGATAACCGATGGGAGTTGCGAAGCTGGCTGAAGCTCCCATCATCACCGCAATCACCAGGGGCATCGGGCTAATTCCCAGAGCTGAAGAGGCCGCTATCACGATTGGAAACATCAGTACCGCTACCGCATTATTGGTGATGGTCTCGGTCAACACGGAGGTCAGAAAATACACCGAGATCAGCACCAGCCAAGGGTGCTCCCCTGCCAAACCGACCAAGCCATAGGCGATAGCCGCGGCCGCTCCGGTCACCTCCAGCGCCTTCCCCAACGCGAAAGCCGAAGCGATGGCCAGCAGTACCTGAGTATCAATACTGCGTTGGGCGATGGTTACGGTGCAGCAACCGCATAATAGGGTCAGCGCGGCACCCAGCATGGCAGCCACCAGCATGCTCAGCCAGCCCAGCGAAGCGGCCAGCACCACGCCGGCGAGAATTAACAAGGATACCCAAGCCCGATCATGTCGGGGCAGCGAAGAATCCGCCACCGAACTGAGCAATAAAAAACTGCGTGAATTACGATGGCGTTCGATAAACGAGGGGCGGGTTTCCAGCAACAGGGCATCGGCCGGTTGCAGGCGAATATCACCGAGCTTGCCATGAATCCGTTCACCATCCCGTGCGACAGCAATCACCGAAGCGCCGTAAAAGGTGCGAAACCGGCCCTCCCGGAGGGTCTCACCCACCAACGGACATTGCGGCGCAACCACTGCTTCCACCAGGCAGCGTTCCGGGTAAACCGTTTTCAAGTCAAAGGCTTGCTCGGCGGATGGGCGCAAGCCCTTGATCCGCTGCAATTCCACTACGGATTCCGTGACGCCGGCAAACACCAGCCGATCATGCGCCCGCAACCGCTCATGGGAGCCAACGGCAGCGATAATACGCTGGTCACGCTCGATTTCCACCAAATAGAGGCCATGCAAATGACGCAATCCGGCTTCTTCCACGGTCTTGCCCACCAGCGCACTGCCTGCCTCAACCGTCATTTCAACGGTGTACTCGCGGGGATCCTGAAAGCTTGCAGTGGCCGGTTTGCGCTCCGGTAACAGACGGTCGCCGCACCATAAGATAAAGGCCAACCCGACTAGCGCGCTAGGTAGGCCGACCCAGGCAATCTCGAAGAAGGAAAGCCCGGCAGTACTCTCCTCGGCGATTAATAAACTATTTACTACCAAGTTGGTGCTGGTGCCGATGATGGTGCACGTGCCCCCTAGAATAGCGGCAAAACTCAACGGTATCAGTAGTTTGGATGGCGATAGGTGTAACCGCTTGGCCCAGTTCAGGGTCGCCGGGATAAAAGCGGCAACCAGTGGGGTATTGTTCATGAATGCACTCAGCAACATGACCGGCAACATCAGCCGGCATTGCGCAGTCCGCAAAGTCTTAGGATGTCCCAACAGATGATGGGCCAGCCACTCCGTGCCGCCGGTTTCGCGGATTCCCGCTACCACCACATAAAACATGGCGATGGTTATTAGTCCTTCACTGGCGAACCCTTGCAAAGCTTCTCCCGGAGTCAACACCCCGGTTGCCAGCAAAGCAATAACGCCGCCGAACAAGATCAGTTCCGGGCCTATCGTTCCCAGGATCAACAGAATCAGACAAGCCAACACAACGGCAATAGCCAGAAAAGCTGCAAGGTCCATGAACATCTCCAGTGTGTCGGTGTGCCAACATGAGAATTAAAGTTATGATGTGGATAGCCATCATAACCTTTTAGGAGAACGGCTATGGACGCAGTTGGCTTTCTTGTTGCCTCAATGTTCCAGTAAAATCGTGAATCGCCGAGTAGGCTGTTCTTTTTCAGCACGACTACCATAGCAAAGGTGATATATCGCCGGGGTAAACAACAACGAAAGAATCACGCTGAAGCCCACCCCACCGGCAATCACCACTGCTAACGGTGGCCAAAAATCCCCACCGGTGAATATCAGCAAGGGTAAAAAACCCACCGATGGTCGTTAAAGTGGTCGCCAGAATATGGCGCGTCGCATCGACTGTTTCCTGAACAATCGCTTCCCGCCCGCCCGTTCGGGCTTGCGGATTAGCACGAATCGCTGCCAGCACCACGATAGCGCCATTGATGGCTACACCGACTAAACCGACGCTGCCGAGTATCGGATTGAAACCCAACGGAAAACCGCTCAACCACAATGCAACATGCCCAGCCCGACCGACAACAGGGCAACCGCAGCGATGACCCCAGCCAACAAAACGCTGCGGAATGAAAGCACCAGCGTTGCAATCATCAAAGCCACGAGAACCGGTACATAAGTCATCAGTTGCGCGATAGCCCGGCCTTGCTCTTCGCTGCCGCCGGCGACCTCAAGCCGGTAGCCGGGTTCGAGTTCGAAGCCCTCGGCGGCCAACTTGGCCATAATGTTTTGCGTGACTTCCAACGGCAACGTGCCTTGCGCCACATACCCTAAAATGATGTTGACCCGCTCGCCGTTGCGCCGGGTCAGACTACCGGGTTCAGGACGTAGGTTTAGATCACCGAGCGCCACCGCCGGAACCCAAGCGGACGGACCCCCGGAACCAGCGGCAACCAGTTTGAGCGAGCCAATATCGTCCAACGAAGCCCGTTGTTCTTCACTGTAACGAATGCGGACCGGCAATTCTTCTAGATCTTCCAGCACCGATCCACCGCTGCGACCTTCCAACGCAGTCTGGAACTGTCCGGCAATCTCTTGCAAGGTGAGGCCGGCCAGCCGAGCTTGGTACTCATCCGCTGCGAACCACAGCTTGGGATCGCCGCCGGCAATAGACGCCTGGGTATGCAAGATGGCCGGTTCGGTGTGCATGATGCGCCGGAGTTCCTCGCCGTACTGTTTCAGTTGAACAAGCTGGGGACCGACGATGCGAAAAGCCACCGGCGCAGCGTAGGGCGGACCTTGACCAAAGGTGCTGACCA
>JAAUQA010000002.1 GCA_012032855.1 Candidatus Competibacteraceae bacterium | reverse complement strand
TGCCGGTCGGGTATTGCACCGGCATCATGTAACCGGCGAACGGCACCATCTTGGCGCCCAGTTCGCAGTGCAGATCGTACAGCGGCGTTTTCGCCAAATCAGTCATGATACGCTCCCAATCCGGCGTTTCAGCGGGTATACACAGGAAACCGTCGGCACAAAGCCAGCACATGTTGCCGGACCTGATCAACCGTGGTCTCGTTGTTAATGTCATCCAGAATGTCGCACATCCAGCCGGTCAGTTCGCGTACTTCGGCTTCTTTAAAACCTCGGGTGGTCGCAGCCGGAGAGCCGATGCGCCAGGCCGCTGGTGACGAAAGGCGATTGCGGATCATTGGGTACGGCATTCTTGTTGACGGTGATGTGCGCGCGACCCAATGCCGCATCGGCGTCTTTGCCGGTGATGCCGTGATCAATCAGGTCGACTAGAAACAGATGATCGTCGGTACCGCCGGAGACCACCTTATAGCCGCGTTCGATAAATACCGCCGCCATCGCACGGGCGTTTTTCAGTACCTGCTCTTGATACGTCTTGAATTCCGGTTGCAGAGCTTCTTTGAAAGCCACTGCTTTGGCGGCGATCACGTGCATTAACGGTCCGCCCTGAATGCCGGGGAAGACCAGCGCGTTGAATTTTTCTCCAAGTCCGGATTAGAGCGGGCTAGAATCAAACCGCCGCGAGGGCCGCGTAAGGTCTTGTGGGTCGTTGTGGTAACCGCATCGGCCACCGGCACCGGGTTGGGATAGAGCCCTGCAGCGACCAAGCCGGCGACATGGGCCATATCCACGAAAAGATAAGCTCCGACCTGATCGGCAATATCGCGAAAACGCTGCCAATCCAGCACCCGCGAATAGGCGGAAAACCCAGCCACCACCATTTTCGGTTGATGTTCACGGGCCAGCGCCTCCACCTGGGCATAATCAACTTCGCCGGTAGTTTCGTCCAAGCCGTATTGCACGGCATGATAAATCTTGCCGGAAAAATTGGGTTTGGCGCCGTGCGTCAGATGGCCGCCATGAGCGAGACTCATGCCCAAAATCGTGTCGCCCGGTTTGAGTAACGCCATATACACTGCCGCATTGGCTTGAGAACCGGAATGCGGCTGCACATTGGCGTAATCGGCCCCGAACAACTGCTTGGCCCGTTCAATAGCCAGACGTTCGGCCACGTCTACGTTTTCGCAACCGCCGTAATAGCGCTTGCCGGGATAACCTTCGGCATATTTGTTGGTCAGTACCGAGCCTTGGGCTTCCATCACCCGGGGACTAGCATAGTTCTCCGAAGCGATCAGCTCGATATGTTCTTCCTGACGCCGATCTTCGGCTTGAATCGCTGCCCAGAGTTCCTCGTCGAAACCGGCGATCCGGTCATTTTGGGTAAACATTCGCCTCGCTCCTCTTCATGGCTGAAGAATCTGTTGGTTGCCCGAGTTGTGTGGTTGTTGATGAACCCGATTGGGCACTGATGTGACTAAAAAGTTAGGGTATTTCCAGTTATTTGTGAAATTAATTATCGAAATAAGAATATTAACGCGGCAAATACCGGATAGTCATCCGCACTTGCCATTAACCCGATTCACTGATTTGATTCGTTTATAGCGCTTGGAATCCGTCACTGAGGACTATGCGATGACTCGATCTGTTCTACTGCGAATACTATGTACTGTACTGCTGTTAGGCGTCTTGCCCCTGGACGCCTTCGCCCGTATCAAGCTGATCACGCTGCCGGTGCGGGAGCGAGTGGAAATCCAACTGGACCATCCTGATCTTACCCTGGTGGAAGAGGAACGGATCGTGCCGTTGGTCAAGGGTATTAATCAGGTGGATTTCGCTTGGGCTAATACCCGAATTGATCCCGATACGCTGGTGTTTCGGGTATTGGCTCCCGCCGATGATAGCCAACTAGACGTGAAAGTGTTGTCAGTCAGCTATCCACCGAACGAAAACGCCCTGGTCTGGGCCGTGTCCGCCAGCGATTCCGGCGCAGTGCGGGTGCGTATCAGCTATGTACTGGGCGGCTTGGACAAACAATTCCATTACCGGGCGGTGGCCGCTAATGACGAGAAAACATTGACGCTTTCCCAATATCTGCGAGTCAAGAACCACGCCAACGAAGCCTATGACCAAACCAATGTCTGGGTTGGTTTCGGCGAACAGGTCGCCAAGCCCATTGGGCTCAACGAAACCAAGGAAGTGCTGCTCGGCAAATACCGCGATGTGCCGCTCAAGAAAACCTACACTAGCGATCCCCAGCAGTTCGGCTACCTGGACCGCGCCAAGGATAAACTCAATGTGCCGATGCATTATGTGTTGAAAAACGAGGCCGTTAGCGGTTTAGGGCAAGCCTCGCTGCCTTATGGTAAAGCCCGTATTTTCCAAGACGATGGTAGGGGCGGTACCGCATTTATCGGCGAGGATTGGGGCAAATTCACCCCGCCCGAAGACGAGATGGCCTTATATCTGGGATTAGCCCGGGACATCGTGATCAAGCGCACTATCGAAAAAAACGAACGGGAACGGATTGCCGGTAATCTGTATCGCCATGAGCTGATCGTCAAATACGAGATTGAGAATTTCAAAGACACCCCCGCCGTGTTGGATTTGGTAGAGCGAGTGAGCTATCTGCGTAACGAAGTGGGTATTCAGAGCCCGCGCGATCCGGAATGGCGGCTGGGTAAGGAAACCACACTGGATAGTAGCCCCGACCCGGAAAAAAGCGATTTCGACAAGCTGACCTTCCATGTCGATCTGCCCGCCCGCGCCGGTGACAGCAAAGCGCAAAAACAAATCCACAAACTGCACTTAGTGCTCAACAACGAATGGTGATCGCTATGCTGAACAAAACTATTGCCAGTCTGTGCTTGAGCCTGTTGTTTATGGTGACTGCCGCTCATGCGCGTAATGTCGATTTGTCTACGGTGCCGGACCGGCAAGCGGTGCAACTGACGATATACAATTCCGAAGATCTTACCTTGGTACGGGAAACGCGGATCGTTACTTTCAAGCAAGGCATCAACCCGCTGCAGTTTTCCTGGGCCAATACCCTGATTGATCCCACTTCAGTGGAGCTTAAATTCCCCAGTCAGGGTGACAGCCTGGAGGTGTTGGATACCACTTTTCCCCACGACAAACCGCAGATGCTGTACTGGAATGTGCATAGCGACGCCGATCAGGAAGCGAAAATCGAAATCGAGTATTTCACTTCCGGCATCAGTTGGTCGGCGGATTACATCGCGATTGCTGATCGGGAGGAGCAGAACCTGCAACTGGAAAGCTTTGTGCGGATCCGCAACGATTCCGGCGAGGATTATGAAAACGCCCAGGTGCGGCTGGTGGTCGGCACAATCAATCTGGTCGAGAAAATCGCCGAACTGGCGCGTATTCCGGTTAGTCAGGTCGGTCAACTCGAAAAAGAGGAATTTCGCCGGCTTCGGCAGCAAGCCAGTAACGAATGATGGCGCTCGAGCGAAGTCGCCCCCAGCGGGTTAGCCTTCGCTGCCGCCCCACCCGCCGAGGAAATGGCGCAACCCAAGGAAATCGTCAAGGAAGGCTTGAGCGAGTATTTCATCTACACCATCGAAGGCACCGAAACCGTTCCCAACGGCTGGTCGAAACGGCTGCGCAGTTTCGAAGCCGATACTGTGCCGTTCGAGGTGAGCTACCGCTATCGAGTCAGGGAATACGGTGACCAGTTGGTGCGGCTGTACTTATTGACTAACGATACCGAATCAAGCTTGGGCACCACGCCGTTGCCGGACGGTCAGGTGCGGATTTTTCGCGACAATGGCCGGGACGGTCTGAGTTATCTTGCTGCACAATCGATCAAATACGTGCCGATCGGCGACAAAATCGAGTTAAATCTGGGCACCGATCCGGAAGTGATTTTCGAATTGGTTAAGTTGAAAACCTTCCGAGATAACCTTTGGTTACGCTTGCAAGGGGGTAACATCTACCGTCCGGTGGATAACATCGGTGTGCGTGTCGAAATCAATAGCCAGGTGGCAGGCTGGGATGAACATCAGGTATTCAGCCAACGTATTCGCAACTACAGCGGCAAACCGATTGCGGTCGAAATACGTCGGGAATATCCGGGCGATACGGTGTTTCGCAGTCAACTCGATCCCAAATCACATGATTTTCGCACCGTCGAGTTCAAGGCCAATCTGAAGTCCGGTGAAAAAGCCGACCTGTATCATGAGATCATCGAAAAACACGGCTATAACAAGAAACAAGACCGCGTGACCTTGGAAAAGGTCGCGGTGCAGTTGTAATCAGACAGGCTATTCCCCCTTCTGCGACGAAGGGGGAATGGATCAATATTGACTGATATTAATGCCTCGGTGAGCGGTCGACACGGTGACCGTGAAACCGGCGATCACATCAATCAACGCCATCACCATGAGCAGGAAGAACGTAGACGTGCCCAGCTGAGGGACAGTAATGAATTCGACCAGGAATATGGCAAAGGTCACGATGGACAACATATGGTTGGTCATGGACGCAGTACCGTAGCGAGTTGCCCTGAGAATTTCGATATACAGACTGAACAGCCCGAGCACCAACAGCAGGTCCCTCACGTCAAACGACCAATAGGCGCCTGAAATCAGCGATACGGTAAACAACTTTTCAATCATAATGCTGGGAAAGATGAAAATGATGACGTTGTAACCGATCAACAAAAAAAGAAATAGCGGGATACTGCTGAACATGGCAACCTCCTGGGTAGCGTTCAATAAAGCGGTAATGATTCTGACATGAATGATAACAATTCTGAAAAACCGATCGGGCATCGCCTTAAACTGCGCAATACCGAGCTTTCCGATTACCCGGACATCCAGGAAATCATGGATCTGGTGTATCCAACCCTGGAAGGTGCTTGGACTAAAAGCAGTTCAGTTCCCAACTGACCCGCTTTCCAGAAGGGCAGATCTGCATCGAAGATAACGGCAAGGTGGTGGCCGCCGCGATCAGCCTGATTGTCGATTATGCGCGTTATGGTGACCGGCATAATTACGCGCAAATTACCGGCAATGGATATATCACGACCCATGATCCTAGCGGTGATACTCTGTATGGTGTGGATGTCTTCGTCCACCCGGATTACCGCAGCTTGCGTCTGGGACGTCGCTTGTACGATGCGCGCAAGGAATTATGCGAAAAACTGAATTTGCGGGCGATTGTCGTAGGCGGGCGCATTCCGGGCTACAAAAAGTACTATCAACAGATGACGCCTCAGCAATACGTCGAGCAGGTCAAGGCCCGGGAAATTACCGACCCGATTCTGACCTTTCAACTGGCCAATGATTTTCACCTGCGCAAGTTAATCACCGGCTATCTGCCTGAAGATACCGAGTCTCATGCCTACGCCACCCTGCTGGAATGGCTGAACATTTATTATCAGGAAAAGGAAACCCTAATCGGCGGAAAAAAACCGGTGGTGCGCATCGGCGCGGTCCAATGGCAAATGCGCACGTTATTGTCACTGGATGAATTGGTTCAACAAGTTGAACACTTTGTGGATGCCGTGGCGGCTTATCAAGCCGATGTAGTGCTGTTTCCAGAGTTTTTTAATTTCCCGCTGATGGAACAATTCGGCCAGGATAATCCCACTGAAGCGGTGCGCCGGTTGGCTGAATATACCGAGCCGTTACGACAACGGTTGGTAGATTTAGCGCTGGCTTATAATGTCAATATCATCGCCGGCAGCGTGCCGGAGCAGCAGGATGACGGCTTGTACAATGTGGCTTATCTGTGCCGCCGCGATGGCACCTGGGATCGCCAATGTAAGTTGCATGTCACCCCTGACGAAGACGGTTACTGGGGTCTCAAAGGGGGGAACGAACTGCGGGTGTTCGATCTGGACGTCTGCAAAATCGGTATTTTGATCTGCTACGATGTGGAATTCCCAGAATTACCGCGTTTACTGGCCGATCAAGGGATGCAAATATTATTCGTGCCGTTCTGGACCGACACCAAAAATGCCTATCTGCGGGTGAGTCGCTGTGCCCAGGCGCGTGCCATTGAGAACGAATGTTATGTGGTGATCGCCGGTAGTGTCGGCAATTTGCCTACGGTCGAACACATGGACATTCAGTATGCGCAGACCGCCATTTTCACGCCTTCCGATTTCGCATTTCCGCATGACGCTATTGCCGCCGAGGCGACGCCTAACACCGAGATGACGCTGATTGCTGATCTCGATTTGGACAATTTGAAGGAATTGCGTATGCATGGCAGTGTGCGCAATATTCGCGACCGGCGTTCCGACCTTTACAAGGTTAGCTGGTTGGGCGATCCGCCACGGCCGGGCCCCGAAGAAAAGCTCATCTGAAGCCACAGGCCTTTATGTCACTGCGTTTCACCAAAATGCACGGGCTGGGTAATGATTTCGTCGTGATTGACGGAATTAATCAACCCGTTGCGCTGGATTCCGCACAAATTCGCAAGATGGCTGATCGTCATTTCGGTATCGGCTGCGATCAGCTGCTGCTGGTAGAAGCCCCCCACACAACTGAAGTGGATTTTCGCTATCGGATTTTCAATGCCGACGGCGAAGAAGTCGAACAGTGTGGTAACGGCGCTCGTTGTTTCGCCAGGTTTGTGCGCGAGCAAGGACTGATCAATAGGGATACGATCCGGGTAGAGACTCGCGGTGGCATTATTCAGTTGCTGCTTGAAGCAGACGGCCAGGTTACGGTGGATATGGGTCGTCCGCGCCTGAGGCCGGAGGAAATCCCGTTCATCGCGCCGGTTCAGGCTGAGTGCTATCGCATTGCATTAGATCATAAAGAACTGCAGATCGGCGCGGTGTCTATGGGTAATCCCCATGCGGTCTTGCAAGTGGCTTCGGTGGATCAGGCTCCAATAGCCGAGTGGGGTCCGCGGTTGGAACGCCATGAGCGATTCCCGCAACGTGTCAATGTCGGCTTTATGGAAGTCGTACAACGCGATTGGATTAAGTTGCGGGTCTACGAACGGGGCGTCGGCGAAACCCTGGCCTGCGGTACCGGCGCTTGCGCCGCCGTGGTTGTGGGTCGCTTGCAACAACATTTGGATGAAGTGGTGCGAGTCCAATTGCGGGGTGGCGATTTGACCGTGCGCTGGGCCGATGGCGAGGAGCCCGTGTGGATGACTGGCCCAGCGACGCGGGTGTACGAGGGATGGGTCGATCTATAACGTGTTACTGGGTGGCGGAGCTGAAACCCAACCAGCAATCCAGCTGTTCGTGTGCTTCGCTGATACCCACGCGTTTCACCGCGGAGAACAATTGAACACTGGCGTGGGGGTAATCACGCGCTAGTGTCTGATGGACGTGTCGCAAGGCAGTCAGGGAGGCGCCTTGCTTGAGTTTGTCGGATTTGGTCAATAGTACATGAATAGGCAATGGCCGATGAGCGCACCAAAGCAGCATCTGGCGATCCAGTTCGGTCAACGGATGGCGAATATCCATCAATAGAAACAGCCCCTGCAGAGCGCTGCGTTCATTCAGATACTGAGCTAGCACTTTTCGCCAATGGCGGCGCATCGGCTCGGGCACCTTGGCATACCCGTAACCGGGTAAATCAACCAGGTAACGTTCCGGCTCGACTTCGAAGAAATTAATTAACTGAGTGCGTCCGGGGGTTTTGCTGATACGGGCCAACGCCTTTTGTCCGGTGAGCACATTAAGGGCACTGGATTTACCTGCATTGGAGCGTCCGGCGAAGGCGACTTCCAGGCCTGATCCAGCAGGTAATTGCTTGAAATCATAGGCGCTGATCAAAAAGCGAGCTTGGCGGTAGCGAGCACTCATCGGGAGAATGTAGGGCGTGGGTTATGAGGTTTGAGTTGTGAGATTATATGGACTTTCATTGATCGTTACGCCTGAAACTGGTATATAAGTTGATTGACTTGTGCCGGTTTTTGACCGGCCTTGACTCCGCACAACGAAATCGTAATGGTTTTACTGTGCTGATCTTAATAACAACGACGATTCGTTCAACCGAACGCAATAGCGTTATTCAAGGAGTCATCCTGGTTATGAAAAGACTGTTGGTGTTTGCCGCGACGTGCGCCCTACTCTGCTCTACAGCGACCGTCATGGCCGCCGGTGATCCGGTCGCGGGCAAACAAAAATCAGCTCCCTGCGCCGCTTGTCACAATGCGGACGGTAACAGCACCAATCCCGAGTGGCCTAAATTAGCCGGCCAGAACGTCAAGTATTCGACCAAGCAGTTGCTGAACTTCAAGGCAGGCAACGATCCCGACGCCACGATCAAGCGGGTTAATGCCATTATGAATGGTATGGCTGCGCCTCTGAGCGAGCAGGATATGGACGACATCTCGGCTTACTATGCGAGTCAGGCAATTACCCCCGCCGAGGCCGACCCGGACTTAGTGGCTTTGGGTGAGGCGATTTACCGAGGCGGTAACCTGACCACCGGCATGTCTGCGTGCACGGGCTGTCATCAGCCCAGCGGCACCGGTAATCCAGCGGCCGGTTTCCCTTCGTTGGCTGGCCAACACGCCCAGTATATCGAAACTCAACTCAAAGCGTTTCGTTCCATGGAGCGGGCTAATGATCCGGGTCAGATGATGCGTAATATCGCCATGAAAATGACGGACGCGGAGATTAAGGCGGTAGCCTCCTATATCCAAGGACTGCGTTAGCCGAACAGCATTGGCGGCGTTTGGGACCGCAACAAAGGGTGGTCATCGTAAACCACCCTTTTTTATTCGGTTGTTTGCAACCTAGGCCGAGGCAACACAGTCAAACAAGCGCTAAAAAGCCGGTTCCGCTGTGGGCGTAAATACGGTTTGAAACGTCACGTTTTAGTGATATTGTCGCAGGCAATCTTGTGACGGAGTAAGTTTCATGATGACCCTTCGGGTAAACGCAATCAAAAGTTTAGTTATTTTCTTCTGGATATTTTGGGCTGTCGCCGGGGCTGAACCGGCCTTCCAGGAAGGCACTCATTATCAGAAGTTCCCTGCCCCCATTCCCGTCACTGCAGCAGAGGATAAGGTCGAGGTCGTCGAACTGTTTTGGTACGGTTGCCCGCATTGTTACAGCTTGGAGCCGGTGATTGATGAATGGTTGACCGGCAAACCGGACAATGTGGAGTTCGTGCGCATCCCGGCAGTGTTTGGCCGCAATTGGGAAATTCATGCTCGAACCTTCTATGCAGCCGAAGCTCTCGGCGTAGAAGGGAAGATTCATCAACCGTTGATGGATGCGATTCACGCCCAAAAGCGTCCCTTGGATACCGAACAACAGCTGGCTGAGTTCTTTGCCGAACAGGGCGTGGATAAAGACGCTTTTCTCAAAGCGTTGCGTTCTTTCGATGTTGAGACCCGGCTGCAGCGTTCCCAACAACTCGTCCGTCGTTATCGGATTACCGGCGTGCCGGCTGTGGTAATCAACGGAGCATTCTGGACCAATGCGTCGATGGCGGGATCACACGAGAAGATTTTCGAGGTGGTGGATTATCTGGTTGCTCAGGAAAGCAAAACCAGCGGATGAGCCCGGATCGTGCCCGTAACCCGGGAGGTTCTCCACCGTGGAGTGCGGGCCAGTTGGACAGTGATGATCGACCACAGTCATGGACAGGCCAGCGCCTGCGCTTGTTGAGTTACAACATACAAGCCGGACTATCCACTGCTAAGTATTCTCATTACCTGACCCGCAGCTGGCAACATATTGTACCGGTACCGTCGCGCATGGAGAATCTGGACGGTATCGCCCAGCTGATTCCCGACTATGACATTGTGGCGCTGCAAGAGGTCGATACCGGCAGTTTACGCAGCGGCTTCGTCAATCAAGCCAAATACTTGGCCGAACGCGGTGGTTTTCAGTGCGTTATGGATCAAGCGAATCGGCGCATCGGCGTTATTTCTCAGCACAGCAATGCGGTGCTCAGTCGAATCCGGCCCACCCAAGTGATCGAACACAAGTTACCCGGCCTGCCGGGACGGGGTGTGTTACAGACCACCTTCGGGAGCGGTGCAGATAATCTGCAAGTGATTGTGTTGCATTTGGCATTAGGTCGCCGTAGTCGTATGCGGCAAATTGCTTTCCTTGCCGACACGATCCGAGAGTATTGTCACGTGATCGTTATGGGGGATTTAAATTGCCGGTCGGACAGCCGAGAAATGAAAATGTTGCTGCGCTCGGCGCAACTGTGTGAGCCTGAGCCAGGCTTGCATACCTTCCCGAGTTGGCGCCCGGATCGCCAATTGGATCATATTTTGGTTTCACCCACGATTCAGGTGGAAAAAGTATCGGTTTTGGCACACACTTTCTCTGATCATTTGCCCATTTCAATGCAGGTGCTTGTGCCGATGTCTGTGGCAGTTATGTCGTAACCCAATAATTAGAAAGATGTTAATGGGGGTTGGGAATGACGTTGTGGGCAACCGTAGCGCAACACATCAGTGAGGTGACGGGAACGCGCTGTGTTACTCAGCCCGTGCAATCCATAAGAGGGGGTTGTATCAACAGCGCGTATCGGCTGACGCATGGGGGTACGGATTATTTCGTCAAAGTGAATACGCTGGCCGATCCGGCGATGTTCGAAGCTGAAGCGGCCGGTCTCCAGGAACTCGGCGATTCGAACACTGTGAAAGTGCCTCATCCTATCTGTTGGGGACAAGCTGAGGGCTTTATTTATCTGGTATTAGAGTATTGGCCACTCAAACCGATCACTGCTAATGGCTTGGTCAGCTTGGGTGGGCGGTTGGCCGCATTGCACCGGATAGCCCGTCCTTATTTCGGTTGGCACCGAGACAATACCATCGGTGCTACCCCCCAGCATAATACGCCCGGTCAAGATTGGATTGAGTTCTGGCGGCAGCACCGTTTGGGGTATCAATTACAACTAGCCAAAGAGAATGGGTACGGCGGCGCGTTGCAGCTTAAGGGAGAACAGTTAATGGCACAAATCGGCGTTCTTTTTGCCGACCATACCCCTAACGCTTGTTCGCTACACGGGGATCTGTGGGGAGGGAACATGGCGTGCAGCACATCGGGTGAGCCGGTGATATTTGATCCGGCCACCTACTATGGGGACCGCGAAACCGACGTTGCCATGACTGAATTATTCGGTGGCTTCGGATCTGAGTTTTACGCGGCCTACCAAGCCGTTTACCCGCTATCCAAAGGGTATCGGGCGCGCCGGACATTATATAATTTATACCACATACTCAACCACTTAAATTTATTCGGTCGCAGCTACTTGGTGCAAGCGGAGCGTATGATGGATGATTTATTGTCGGCCATTCAACGGTGTTCAGCGCTTGATATGTCGGTGAAGAATTCTTAAATCACGACATGTATGGATAGGGGTTAAGGTGCGGTTTATTGGGCCGTTTGAAGGATCAAGTACACAAAATTTCACAGTCTTGCCATAGCCCTTGTCAAGAGTAATTGCCATAATAGTACAAAATGGTAAGTAAATTGCTGCAGTTGGTTGCAATCGGTATTAGTTTAAAGACAAAAATGGCGTTTAAACGTGGAAACTGTGTTTATCAGCCAGGGCTGGCAGAGTTGTCCAGGGTGCTATATTTTAGGCGCTTAATAAAATACGGCATAACGTTCTCTAAATTAACTTGCCTAAATCAATGATTTAGATAGCTTACCTGGGCGCTGGCCAGGGGCGGTCGATACTTGAGTGGGTGGAGTACTGCATGAATAGCAAAAAAACGTATGCGGTCGCCATGATTGGCATTCCAGACAATGAACGGCACGTATTGACAAATATTTTCAGGCTATCATTGTACCGCGCGCATTCCTATAAATTGGCGACGACCGACGACCCAATGGAAATTTTAGTGGTTGATGCGGATGATCCCAAGGCCATGGCTGAATGGCGAACCTTTCGCAGCGATGGCGCCACGCAGCCCGCGTTCGGTCAAGACATCAAGCCAAAAATACCCACCGTCATGGTCACTAAGGAGAAGCTGTCAGATTCGTTGCCGTACTATATTCGCAGACCGTTTGTCGCTACCCGTGTGTTAGGGGTATTAGATCAGCTTGTTTCCAAGGAACTGAGCTTTACCAGGGAAAGGGTTATTGGTGAAGCGCCGCCAAACCAGCGGTGAAGCCACCGGTGGCCCAGGAACCGGCACCTGCTCAGGAACCGCCTAAGAGTGTTGCGCCGATTGTAGAGGAGCCACCCGCTTTTAAGGCGCTGATTGTTGACGACAGCCGACCGGTGCGAAAACAAATTGAATTGGAACTCAAACTGTTCGGCATTCAAGTTGATAGCGCAGAAAGTGGCGAACAGGCTTTCGATTTATTGGATCAGAAAACTTATAATCTTATTTTCCTGGACGTGGTATTGCCGGGCATAGATGGGTATCAGATTTGTAAGACCATTAAACGAGATAAAACCAGAAAGAAAACGCCCATTGTAATGCTAACTGGCAAATCGTCACCTTTCGATCGAGTAAAAGGTGCATTAGCCGGATGCGATACCTATCTGACTAAACCTGTTAAACAAGCCTCTTTTCAGAAAGTTGTTAAGAAATACCTTGATAAAAAATAATATCTGAGCGGCTTTAGCACAACTAATCATTGCGATGACGGTTTTCGCAATATTCAAACCTGAGGATAACTGAGATGCCGATTAGTAAAGTACTCGTAGTGGATGACTCACCCGCCGATCTGGCCAATATCAAAAACATCGTTGCGGAAGCCGGTTGTATGGTAGTTACAGCAGCTAGCGGGCAAGAAGCCATACAGAAGGCTAAGTCAGAAAAGCCGGAGCTTATTTTTATGGATATCATCATGCCGGAGATGGATGGTTATGCCACCTGTCGCACGCTGAGTCAGGATGATACGACAAAAAACATACCGGTTGTTTTCGTTACCAGCAAAAACCAGAAGGCTGATCGAATCTGGGCGCAGATGCAGGGTGGCAAAGCCTTTGTAAACAAGCCCTACTCGCCGGACGAGATCGTAGACCAACTGAAGGCTTTCAGTTAAAGCAGATTGAGTAACTTGACGCTCCAAATGTGATTATCAGTTGATCCCGGACGAGTTGAACGACAATCCTTAATGAGCAGACCCAAATAATAAAGCATGAATTACTACAAGGTATAAACTCAATGGTCAATGGTCGTGATAACTGGTTAAATCCCAGCGCTGCGTTGACTCGATTCAATCCACCGGAGGGGGCTGTCACTACCATTCAGGCAGCCGAGCGCAGACAACGAGCGCGCTATGGTTTTCAGGTGGGCGATATCGGGTTGTTGATTAATCAAGATACGACCAGTGAGATCATTGAAGAGGTGCCGATTTATCCCATCCCGCATATGCCTCGCTGGTTGCCGGGCTTGATCAACCTGCGGGGTAATTTACTACCGGTATTTAACCTGAAGCAGTTTTTCGGTTTGGGCCAGGATTCTCTGGAAAAGCAATGGCTGCTCATCCTGGGTGCGGGTGAGCAGGCAGTTTGTCTATTTGCCGATGGTCTGCCGAGAGTCGTGGCGACAACCCACCCATTAGAAAGAGTGCCTCCCTTGCCCGTAGCGTTAAGACCGCACGTCTCCAAAACCTATGCTTACGAGGGAATAGTGTGGTCGGAATTCGACCATGAACGTTTCTTTTCATCCGTAACCGCGCAAATTGCGTCCACGGCATGACTGCCAACATGGGAATGCGCATTTAAATTATCGCTTTGTTGTGAGTAAAATTTATTAATTAATAATCAAGCCTGGCGATTAGTAATTACACCAAGCATAAACTGTTCGCCCACATTAAAGGATGACTGATATGCAGAAATCGTATGGTCGTGTTGGTATTTTTTTCGACGGCTTTCTTGCGTTTATAAACCTCGCATTTAAAGGCGGTTTGTTGGCGGGGTTAATGATCACCGTTAATCATCCGGTTGCAGCGCAAGAATATGGTGTGACTGATAAAACCATAGTGATTGGCGGCGTTATGGATTTGGAAGGTGCATCGAGCGGCCTGGGACAAGGCATGAAAGCAGGCATTGATGCGGCGTTCAAAAATGAAAAAATACAAAATCGAGATATTGAGTTCGTCACTCTTAATGATTCTTATAAGCCTGAATTAACGGTCGAAGCAGTCAGGCAACTCATTGATCGAGGCATTTTTCTGATGCTTGGGAACGTGGGTACGCCAACCGCCCGGGTCGCTTTACCAATCCTTGCTGAAAATAAGGTTCCCGCTGTCGGCTTTTTTACTGGCGCAGGTTTATTGCGACCCGGCGTGGGCGACGTGGTTAATTATAGGGCCAGCTATGCTCAAGAGATCGCCAGTTTGATCACCGCAGCTGTAGCGGCAGGCGTAAAGCCCGCTGAAGTCTGTGCGCTAGTTCAAAACGATGCCTATGGTATGGCCGGCGTAGAGGGCCTAAAAGCTGCATTGGAGGACAAGGCGGAAGCTGAATCTACCATTAGTCAGTTGGAGCAGATACTGAACATGGAAGGAGATGAGCCGGCACGTAATGGGTTAGGACCTGTAGGTGTTTACCGGCGCAACACGCTCTATGCCAAGGAAGGTTATCAATCGCTTAAGAAATGGGAAGACTCTTCCGGTTCGCCTTGCCGTCTGGTCGTGACGGTAGGCACTTACGTTCCTGTGGCTAATTTCATTGGCTACGCGAGATATAAAAACGAAAATTGGGTTTTTAGTGCCGTTTCTTTTACTGGAGCCGAAAGCTTCAGGCAAGAACTCATCAAATATGGTGTGACGGATAAAATTCTTATGACTCAGGTAGTGCCGGCGCTGGATTCTGAATTACCGATAGTACAAGCCGCCCGTAAAGCACTTGGCGAAAAGTTAGATTACGTTTCTTTAGAGGGTTATATCGCGGGAAAAATGGTCTTGCAAATCATGAACGAAATCAATGGCGATCTGACACGAGACAACTTTTTACAAGCAGTCCGGGATAATCAATTTGATTTGGGTGGATTAAAGCTGGATTTTACCAATGACAATCAAGCGTCAGATTTCGTATTGCTTACTGATTTGCAAGGGGAAAAATATAATGTGATTGATCCTGATTATTTACAACAATTATTTTAGGGGGAGTGTTGACATGTTAAATCGAGTTGGCAAGAAATTAGTGTGGCAGAAATCTCTTTGGAATTTATTAAAGGCGTGTAACTTTATTTTTATTATCACTGTCTGTTTAATGACGATTGCCAAAGCCGACAACGGGTTGAGCGATACAGTCATTCGTATTGGCAGCACCCAACCCCTGAAAGGCGATCTTAGTCCGATTGGTCAGGGTATGAAGCTTGGTATGGAAACCGCATCAAAAATGCCGAAGTCCAGGGGCGCAAAATCGAATTGGTCGTGCTCAATGATTCCTATAACCCCGCAACCACCATTGAAGTAGCGGGCCAGTTAATTGAACAAGGAATTTTCCTGATGCTTGGCAGTACAGGTTCGCAGACGATGAAAGCCGTGCTGCCGGTGCTGGCGCAGCATAAGGTTCCGGCCATTGGCTTTTATACTGGTGCAGGCTACCAGGAACCGGGCGATATATTAAATTTTCGCGCTTCTTATGTTCAAGAGGTAACCACCGCCGTAAATGCTGCCTTAGCAGCCGGTGTAAAACCGAGTGAAATTTGTGCTTATGTACAAAATGATGCTTACGGTATGGCGGGTTTAGCGGGTGTCAAGAGTGCATTGGAGCGGCAAGCCGGGGCGGAGGATGTAGTAGCCCTTTTGGATCAAATTATCAATATGGAAGGGGATGATCCGGAAAGAAATAACCTGGGACCGGTTGGTGTCAATCAGCGTGGTACGCTAACTGCTCGCCAAGGTTATTTGTCACTCAAGGAGTGGGAACAAAAAGCCGGTACAACCTGCCGTTTTGTAGTAACGGTGCTCAATATTCTCCCAACGGTTCAATTTATTGGCTACGCTAATCAATTGAGGCGTGAAGAATGGGTATTCAGCGTGCCCTCTCCTGCCGTAGGCGACACGCTGCTGCAAGGTTTGAATGAACAGAAAGTTGAAGACAATGTCGTTGCTACAGGAGTATTACCTGCCGCAAATGCCGATTTACCCATCATACGGCAAGCTCAGCAAGCACTGGGTTCGGAGTTTAACGCTTTTGCGTTTGAAGGCTACGTGGTTGGCCAATTAGTTCTGGCTGTTTTGAATACTATTGAAGGCGATCTTACTCGCGCGAACTTCCTTGGTGCTGCGCGTAGTCAGCCTTATGATCTTGGAGGCATCACTGTTGATTTTACGAGTGATAACCAAGGTTCCGACTTCGTGCAGTTAACCGCTCTGAAGGGTGGTGTATTCAAACCTATTATGCCAGCCGATTTAAAAACAGTGTTCCAGTAAGGCAACCTATGCGGGCCCCGCGTTTGAAGCTTTATCACAAAAGAGTTGATTCAATGGGAAATGAATCACTCGGGGATGTCATTAGTTCAGTCATGAGGCAAAGATTACGATGCGCAATCTAAAGATCGGCACTCGCTTATTTATTCTGATTTTTATCCAGTTGGTGATCCTGGTGATCCTCAGCCTGAATGGTTATGTCAGTCTAAATGTCGCTAACACTTCTCTGGAGTCCCTGAATCGCACAGTCGAGGATCAGGCAGCCTTGAATCGGTTATCGGAAACGATTCGTACAGAGATGACGGATACCGTGAATCGAATGAATCTCGGCACTATCACTTGGGAAGAAGCCGCTGAGACTTTAAATCAGGCCAAAAACTCTTTCGAAAGCGGGTGGCAAGGCTATCTTGATAAGGTTACCCCTACTCAACAGGAGGCCCTCCAGGAACAGTACCAAAATGGCTTGGCGGGTGTTCGAGAGGTCTTCACCGAGTTGGAGTCCTTGTTCGGCGAACGGGATCGCACGCGACTCGCGCTCTTCTTGGCTAATGACTACAACGACTTGATTGATCCTTTCTTTAGTCAACTCCGTACCGACGTCGACAAAGCCCAGAGCGACTCGCTACAGACCTTCGAAAGTGCCCAGGCAACCAGCGGTAACTTCTTGATCGTTATGTTGATCCTCGCCATTGTGGGTATCGGGTTTGCCGCTTTTATAGGCTCATTGATTTACGGCTCCATCTCCGATCCGTTGCAACGTTTGACCGATACCGTGCAAGGCGTGTCCAGCGGTGACTTTAGTATTCGTTCCGATTTGGAAGGTACGGATGAGCTGGCCGAACTAGGGCAGGCATTTGATCAGCTGCTTCAGGAACGCTTGGTTACGCTGGTGCAGGCGGAACGTGAAAATGAAATCTTGAACGATTCCATCATCGCCTTACTGCAAGCGGTGTCCCAGTTGAGTCAAAGAGACTTGACGGTCAGAGTCCCGGTGACAGAGGACGTGACAGGCCCTGTTGCGGATGCGTTGAATCTCTTAACCAGTGAGACAGCCTCAGTGTTGGCCGATGTGACCCACATCTCTGAAGAAGTCGCTACTGCTTCGGACAAAGTAAAAGACCAATCGGACATGGTCATCGACGTGGCACCGCCGAACGCGAAGAGTACGAAAAACCAAGCTACGGAACTGGCAGCGGGCATCTGCTGAGATGAACCGCATCGCGGAGCTGGCTCAAGCTTGCGACACGGCTGCTGAAAATGCGATTCAAACCACGCGGGCCGCACTAGAGACTGTGAATAACACGGTTGCCGGTATCAACAACACCCGTGACACGATCCGCGAGACGGAAAAACGTATCAAACGATTGGGTGAACGTTCCCAGGAAATCAGTAGCGTGGTGAACATCATTAACACGATCGCTGAACGTACCCATATTCTCGCACTGAATGCCAGTATGCATGCCGCCTCCGCCGGTGAAGCAGGACGCGGGTTCGCGGTTGTGGCCGACGAGGTGCAACGTCTGGCCCAAAACTCCCGTGAAGCGACTTCGCAAATCGGTACTCTGGTTAACAATATCCAGACTGAGACGGCAGATACCGTTAACGCTATGAATCAAGCTATCAGCCAAGTTGTGGACGGTAGCCGTCTAGCCGAGCAAGCGGGTGAGCAGATGCGTAAGACCCAGGAAACCACTGCTGATTTAGTGGCTGTGGTTCAGCAGATCGCCAGTCGCTCGCAAGAACAGGCGAAAACCAGTACCGGCTTGTTGGAACGCGCTCGCCAGATTCAGGAAAGTACCCGCCAAACCAGCCAGCAGTTACAAGAACAAACGGTGCAAACCAACAAGTTGGTGGAATACGCGAGGAGCTTGTTGAGTTCCGTGCGGTTGTTCAAATTGCCTGCAGAGAAAGCCAGCTAGCCACTGGGTTAACGTGTTTCCGCCGCTAGGTATATAGTAGTTCGTCAGGAGTTTGTGAAAATGGCCGTACTCGAAGAGAAATTTACTGCGTTAGAGACGGAGGTGGCCGAGGTTGTCAACATCCTGTTCGAGCTACTTTCCGAAGAAGACCCTGCTACCGAAGCAGGGTCTCTCGACGGACAGTTGGACTGTTATACACAACAAGTCCAGCGCATTGGTTTAGCGGCGGAAGCAGCGGGATTCATGGCGTTACGGGATGTATGCATTTTACTTCAGGAAAAACTGATTGAGTTAGGCGAGGGTGCTCAGGGTCGAGCCTTGTCAGAAGATGAACGCCTAGTGTTGGAGGAATGGCCGACATTGGTCGTCGGTTATCTGGAATCGCCCCAGGATCCTTATAGTGGGGAGGCGCTCATTCAACATCTGCAAAATCCCGTTTGGGTAACGCCTTTGGCGGAGGAAGATGCAGAGCTGATGAAGGCCATGTTGGCCATGCAGACCGATGAAAGTGCAGTAGATGCCTCTAAAACTGAGCTGTTTCAGGACGAGCCGCCGGCCCCGGCCAGCGAAGTTTTGCAAAGCGAACCGGAACCGAATACAGAGAGTGCCGAATCGATCATTTTTGCCGACGAACAAGAACCCAAGCAAACAGCGACGGATATTGATGCAGCGATAGAACCAGTAATCACTATAGCGGCGGAAGAGGAGGAGACTGCGGCCCTAGAAGCGTTGCAAGAGGAACCCGCGGAGAATTCACATGAGGCATTCACTACTACGCATGAAGCCACGGAAATTGCGGTTGAACCCAACAACTCTGCATCGGAAGAAGAAACGCCAACGGATCAAACCTTAGAACATACCGAGGAGGTGTCCTTAACACCCCAGCTTTTCGCCGAAGTTCCGCTGCAGTCTTTGTTCTCAGACGAATCTCAAGAACAGCGCGCCATAGAGTCGGTCATCTCGCAAGATGATCGTTCTGAAACAGAGAAAACTGGCGAACTCGTTTCTCCCGAACATACATTCTCATCGCCCCTGGTTGAAGATACCGCAATCAACGCGTCAGATGATGACTCAGACCCGGACACTATGGACGAGGTCGAGGAGAATGTTATAAACGCCTGACGAAATCAGCCGATGTCAAAGAGGCTATCGCGGCTGATGCTGAAGACGTTATTGGGGCAGACGAGCAATCAGCGGATATTGCCGAAGCCTCACCGGAAGCAGAAATTGCTTTACTGATCAGTATTTTGGAATCCGTTCCTGAACAGGCGACAGCGGCGGAAACCGGCGAATACATTGAACGCTATGCACAGCAGGTTGAACGTATCGGATTCGCTGCAGGGATACAGATGCCGGGTCTGCAAGACGTTTGCTTGCTGTTTCAGGAAGCCTTGACCGACCTACGTGAACGGGGCGATGTGCTAAGTGATATGGAGCGTGGGCTGCTGGAATCCTGGCCTATGTTGGTCATGAGTTATCTAGGTGCGCCGACCGAATCGGGGACTTGTACTGCATTAGTCGAGTATTTGCAGAGTTCGGTGTGGCCGACGCCGCTGTCTCAACAGGATGCCGAAAATTTACAAAGCGTCCTGTTACCACAAGATGCCGACTCAATGGAACAGTTAGAAACTGAGCCGGAGACGCCGGTCATAGCCGAGGATCTAGATGCCACTTCGCCAATTCCGGAGCCAATCCTTGAGCCTTTATTGACCGAGCCATCGGCAGCAACCGAACCGATGCACGATCAATATGAGACTCGACTGGCGAGGAAGTCTCTGCTCAGTCTCTGAATCAGGCCATGCTGGCTGATGAAGCAGAAACTGACGAAGAGCCTGATTCTTCACCGTTGGACGAGGATGAATGGGCTGACGATGGTATGGAAACCGGAGCAGCAGATGCCGGCCAGGAGTTGGTTGAGATTTTATGTGCTGAAATCGAGCAAATGGAAGTGGCGGCCCAGGAAACACTGGAGTTGGCTGTAGATCAGACAGGTGATGCCGCAGCGAGACATGAGGCGCTGACCAATTACGCCGAAGAGATGGAACGCTTTACCGAAGCTAGCGAGGCTGTAGGATTAACCGGTTTACAACAGGCTTGTGCGCAGATTCATCTCAACTTGCTGAATATTGTCGCTGAAGGGCGACCCATGACCTCTGAGGAAGTCAGTGTCTTGGCGGGTTGGCCGGCAGTAGTGCTGGGGTATTTGCAAGCGTTAACGGATCAAACGTCCGCTCAGTCGTTGGTGGAGTATCTGCAAGATGCCCGGTGGCCCAATCCGCTTTCGGGGGAGGCGGCGACTGCTTTGCGTGAGGCGCTAATCGCACCCACCATGGCAGCTGAAGTGCTTGAAGTCGAGGCGCGCCAGCAGCAGGCTGTACCAGACGATGTCTCTTTAGCATTACCGGAAGACGTCAACCCGGAATTACTGGATAGTTTGTTGCAGGAGCTGCCTAGTCAAACCGCTGAGTTTTCCACAGCGATTCAACGCCTGGCCGAAGGCGAGGGCAATATGGAAGACGTGGATGTCGCTCAGCGTATTGCACACACGGTCAAGGGGGCAGGGAATACTGTCGGTGTGCGTGGTATCGCGAATCTGACTCATCACATGGAAGATATTTTATTGGCGCTATCCAAGCATAAAAGGCTGCCGACCCGCAGGATGTCGGATACGCTGCTGAATGCGGCGGATTGCCTGGAAACCATGAGTGAATCACTGCTGGGTATAAGTGCACCTCCGTCCCAGGCGTTGGACGTGCTTCAAGAAGTGCTGGATTGGGCTAATCGCATTGATCGAGAGGGTATTCCGACTGACGATGAAGCGCCACAGCCGCGTAAACCTAAAGAAGCGCCAACGGTGGCGGCTTCCCCTGCGACTTCAGTAGCTGCTGCAGCGGTAGAGGAAGCGCCGTCTGCAGAACATGTTGCGACACCCATGCTGCGGGTGCCAGCGACCTTAGTGGACAACCTGCTGCGTCTTGTTGGTGAAAGCATTATTCTCACGGGGCAAATTCAAGAACGTATCAATAAGACCATGCAGCATTCCAAAGCGGTGCAGGAACAGAATCTGGCTTTCCAGCAACTGACTGCCGAGTTGGAACAGTTGGTCGATGTGCGCGGTGTGAGCTCGCCGTTAGCTAAACCAACCACTGGCAAAGGTGATTTCGATCCATTAGAGCTTGAACAATACAACGAGCTCAACACGGTTACGCATCGCTTATTAGAAGTGGCTATCGACTCTCAGGAGTTTAGTCATGGGGTGGAAGAAGACCTCTCTATCCTCGATACCTTATTGGTGGATCAAGGTCGCCTCCATCGAGAGAGTCAGGAAGCCGTATTGCGCACCCGCATGGTGCCCGTTCAGACCATTGTGCCGCGTCTGCAGCGTAGCGTGCGCCAAACATGCCGACTAACCGATAAAGAAGCCGAACTTTATGTCGCGGGCAGTGATACGTTAATCGACAGCAACGTGCTGAACGACATGACCGATCCGCTGATGCATGTGCTGCGCAATGCGGTCGACCACGGTATTGAAACTCCAGAGGAGCGTCGGACCCGTGGCAAGAATCCGGTTGGCCGCATTGAGCTGGCATTCGTCCGCGAAGGAAATAATATCGTCGTGCGTTGCCAGGATGACGGACTTGGTTTGGATTTGGCAACTATCCGGCAGTCTGCAGAACGGAAAGGGTTGATCACTCCGGGTAAAGCGCTTTCCGAGGAAGAACTCAGTCGCCTGATTCTGATTCCGGGTTTTTCTACCCGAGCTGATGTCACCCAAACATCGGGACGTGGTATTGGCCTGGATATGGTGTATACCCGGATCCAGGAAATCAAAGGATCGCTCAATATTCAATCTAAAGCGGGTCAAGGCTGTTTGATCGAATTGAGATTGCCGGTGACCCTGATTTCCACCCATGCCATGCTGGTGCAGGTAAGAAATCAGGTGTACGCAATTTCTGATCGTGGTGTCGAGCAGATTCTCTATTCAGGGGTCGGGAAAATTCGCAAGCTTGGAGCCACAACCACATATCAGGTTGGCGATGATATTTATGAATTAAGCACCCTGGAGGAACTGCTGAAGTTATCTCCGGATCGGCGCGAAGGGGACCGTGGCATACGGCCATTGTTGTTGATTCGGGAAGAATCGGGAGCAATTCGTGCCGTGCTGGTAGAATCGATTGTCGACAGCCGAGACTTGGTAGTGAAAAGCATGGGGCCTTTTATTCCCAAGCTCAGGGGCATCGTGGGGGCTACCATCTTGGGTGATGGTAGTGTCGCCCCGGTTTTGGATATGCCGGATCTATTGCGTGCACCCGCGACTTCATATGCTTCCTTGCCCGACATAGAGAATGCGGATGCAGCGTCCAGCTTGGCCGCTAAACGTCGCTATGCCCTAGTCGTGGATGATTCACTGAGCGCTCGCCGGGCGCTGGCTCAGTTTGTCGAAGATGCGGGCTTTGAGGTACGTACCGCCAAGGATGGGATGGAGGCAGCTGAAATCATTGAAGCTAAGGCGCCGGATGTGCTGTTAGTGGATCTGGAAATGCCGCGTATGAACGGGCTGGAATTGACCTCTCATGTGCGTACACGGGAGGCAACGCATGACGTGCCGGTGATCATGATTACGTCTCGCTCGACGGTCAAACACATGCAAGAGGCTGAGTCCGCCGGGGTCAATTACTATGTGACCAAACCTTTTCTCAGAAGATGAGTTACTGGGTCGTATCAATCAATTGCTGAGACCGAAATAATGCCGCCGGAATTGAGGGAGGCTGATGTTGCCGTAACGTTCGCCCTGCTGACTTTAGATGGTTGGCGGTGGTTGATTCCTCAGGGTGAAATTCATTCTCTGGAGCCGGTATTCGATATCACAGAGTACTCTGAAGCTGAAGTTGACGATAATGCATTGGTGACTTCCGATCCGGTTGGAATTATCCGCTTAGCTGGCGAACCCTGGCCAATTTATTGCTTGGCGGGGGACTTCTCTTCTTTGTCTACGATCCCAGAAACCCGACGGATGTGTATTTTGCTGCGCAGTGAGCAAAGACGTTGGGGTTTGGTCTGCGATCAAATCGAAGTGCTCGACGGCGAACAACCTCGGTTGCAGCCAGTGCCCGCCTGTATGGCTACACCCAATTCGCCATTGCATGGTTTGATCAGTTATGACGATTATTTGGCTTATGCTACCTCGGCAGTGCATTTAACGACCTATTTGCAACGCGGTAGCCAGTCTCATTCGGAGCGATCTCATGGCTGAAACAACGGCTTGGCTGCTGGATCTGGATAGTGACTTAGTCGCTGCAGTGGGTGAACGTGAAATGATTCACGTGATTCAAGCGCCGGTCTTATTCGAGGTGCCTAGCAGCCCGCGTTATTGTCGGAATGTCCTAGTCTGGCAAGACAATATCTTGCCGATAATGGATATTGCCGCCTGGTTGAAGAAGCTGCCTGGACGGCAGGTATGCCCGGTGGCCGGTATTTTCGCGTATCAAACACAGCCGGATTGGGATATTCAATACGGTGCATTGATGTTGACGGCAACGCCCTCACGTACCCGAGTGAATGATAACCAAGCTTGCACTTTGCCGGACCAACCAGCGGGTTGGAAGACGTTAGCGTTGTCCTGTTTTACTGAGGTCGAACGTAACATCCCAATTTTGGACTTGCCAACCCTCTTTTCAGGCAGGTTGTTGAGTTCGGATTGATTCTCCTTGATAGACTTGCGCTGTCATCTAAGCTCCTTAACTGAGGGGTTTTTTTAGGAAGAGCTCACACACATTCGAGCGACTGATCCCCACAGTACCAGAAGACGCACACCATTGCTGGCGGAGGTGCGCTAGTTGCAAAACATTGGGCTGGCAGTGCGTAGCCGAGCATTTTGTAGAAACTCGCCCGCGTGATATTCTAAATGACTATCATCCCGAGCCGTTGCCAAGTTTTCTAAGTTTGACTATACCCGTATTCTAATTGCCACGTCGGCAGGTGTCTGTGGTCAGGCGTGTTTTTTCAAAACACTAATTGCTACAACTTAGAAAAGAATGGCTATTTCTAGCAGCAATACGTTGACCGAAAAAGTGATTGGGTTTTCTTATTCTTATGTGCTCAACATGCAGTTTTTTTTTCTCAGTTTCTAGATGAAGTTATCTATCGAGTGGAGCAATGCATTATGCTGAATGGGGTAATTCTCTGTATTTTGTTGGCAGGAATGTATGGCGTCTTAGGGGGATGTGCCACTGGCGAAAAAAAGTACTCAAGATGCCACCAGCGAAACACCGATTGATTATCAAGTCGAGACTAATAAAGTCGAAAATAGGTTTTCAACTGATGCTCCTATCGATAATAGGCTCAACAATGCTCCAATCCTACTACAACAGACAGCGATACTGGTATTTCTTCGGGTTCGTTGATAGAAATCGAACGTTCTGCAGAGAATGATGTTCCCACTAAGGTTGAGCGCGATGAATACCGAATAGGACCGGAAGATTTGCTAGATATTAAAGTGTTCGGCGTTGAGGAGTTATCACAAAAAGTGCGAGTTAATTCGGCAGGTAATATATCGCTGCCTTTAATTGGTGAGGTTAAAGCTACAGGACTATTATCCCAAGAATTAGAAGATGTAATAGAAGGAAATTTGGCTAAAGACTACATGCAAAATCCTATAGTGAATGTTTTTATAGAAGAATATGCCAGTCAACGAGTGACTATTGGAGGGGCGGTAGGGAAACCCGGGGTTTATGCTTTGCGCGGATCAACTACATTGCTTCAAGCTATTTCTATGGCCGGGGGACTTGACCAGCTAGCGGTCGCGGAGGTGAATGTGTTTCGTGTTATGCCTAATACTGAAAGAGTGAAAATGACTTATAATTTGGATGAAATCCAGCAAGGAACAGCTGCGGATCCTGAAGTTAAAAGTGGTGATTACTTGATAGTTGAAACCTCAGGAACGAGAAAATTTTTCAGAGACTCACTGTTTCGTGATATAACTGATATATTTAATCCTTTTCGGCTTGTGCGGTAATCGCTGCAATTAATCAATGGTAAAATGACATGATTAATATCGAAAGTGGCGACGGCCAATTACAATCGTCCAAACCGAATGCCGGATCTATGTCAGAGCGAGCAGCAGCTTATCCGACATTTCAAACGTTCGCCAACGAGGCAGCGTCTTTCGAAGAAGAGAAAGAAGGTTTAGACCTTTTTTACTTATGGCATATCCTGTTCAAAGGAAATGGACGGTTTTACATTCTTCATA
>JAAUQA010000145.1 GCA_012032855.1 Candidatus Competibacteraceae bacterium | reverse complement strand
GCAATATAAGCGCCCGTTTTCTGCAGAAACCCGAACATGATTTCCAGGGGTAGAAAGATCACCACACTGATCAAGTTAAAAAAGTCATGAATCGTCGCCGCAGCAAAGGCTCTTTTGAATTCTTCACCTTGTCTGACATGACCCAAGCTGACAATGGTATTGGTAATGGTGGTGCCGATATTGGCACCCATCACCATCGGAATAGCGATAGCAACGGGTAATCCACCGGCAACCAGACCAACAATGATGGATGTGACAGTGCTGGACGATTGAATCAAGGCGGTAGCAACGGTTCCAACCACCAGTGCGGTGAAGGGGTTACTTGCAAAGGCGAATAGCTCTTTAGCATGATCGCCGGCAGCTGCTTTAAAACCGCTACCGATCATCCCAACCGCTACCAGCAAAAGGTAAACCAGCCCAAGGACGAAAAGCCAATTCATCCAATTAGACGACGATGCCGTCGTTGGATTATCTGCATAGGTCGTGTCAGTCATGGCCAAGGAATAGCCTCCGATAAGTCGTTAGTGGCAATTAATGTTGACGAAATAACACTACTCTCGGAGTGTGACGAAACGATTAAGGTCAGGGACTCACGCCAGGGCCGAAGCTCTCCGAAGGAGCGCTCTCTCACTGGCGGGGGAAGGTTAGGATTAGGGAGAATAATAGCGGGTAAAAATGCAGTGGATACAAGCGAAAATTACGCAGGTAAAAATAATGTCTTCCGGTAGTAACGTAATTCCTCGATAGATGCCCGTATATCATCCAATGCTAGGTGAGCGGAGGGTTTATTAAAACTGTCGTGGGTGGGGTACCAACGCCGGGCTAATTCCTTTAACGTGCTGACGTCCAAGTTACGGTAATGGAAATACGCTTCCAGGGTTGGCATACAACGCGCCAGAAAACGACGATCCTGGCAAACACTATTGCCGCACATGGGCGATTTGCCGGGGGGTAGGTATTCGCTGAGGAATTGCAGAGTTTGCGCTTCGGCGTTTGGTTCGTCGACGCGGCTTGCGCGAACCCGGTCGAGCAGACCGGAGCGCCCATGTTGGGTGCGATTCCACTCGTCCATCGCCGCCAACACCGAGTCACTCTGATGGATGGCCAGTACCGGTCCTTCCGCCAAAACAGTCAATTGACTATCGGTGACAATGGTGGCGATTTCGATGATCCGGTCGGTTTGCGTATCAAGGCCGGTCATTTCCAAGTCGATCCAGATTAGATTTTCAGGCAGACTCATAGTTTTTCTATTGGTAACGTAATGTCGAATGTGATTCTACACCTGGTTCAGTTGGTTTTCGCCGGAATCATCATTGCGGTTTTGGTTATTAGGCTGAGACGCACAAAAAGGGGATTGCAACAAGTTAGCGCCGCCGTAGAAAACAGCGCCGCTGTGCTATGCCGCTGGCAGATGGGTCAGCCAGCCACATTTATTTCCCCCAATATTGCCCAGTTTGGGTATAGCGCGGAGGAGCTGCTCTCCACCGGGCGGTCGTTCGACATGTTGATTCATCCTAATGACCGGGATCGGGTGATCCAGGAAACCCTTGAGTACACCAGCCAAGGAGTAGCGCAGTTCCAGCAGGAGTATCGAATCATCACCAAGGACGGTCAAGCGCGTTGGGTTAATACCTGCACCCTAATTAAGCGGGACGCACAGGGTCAGTTGACCGACTATCAAAGCACTTTCAGTGACACCACCGAGCGGCGTCAAATAGAAACGGAATTACGCCTAGCGAGCAGCGTATTCGATAACACGACAGAGGGAATCGTGATTACCGACGCGCAGCATAAAATTATTTTCGTTAATAAAGCATTTACCCAGGTTACCGGCTATTCGCGGCATGAGGTTATCGGACAAACCCCGGCCATACTCAAATCGGGGTCTCACGATCCGGCTTTCTACGCCCGGATCTGGGAGAGCCTGCAGGCTACAGAGCAGTGGCAAGGCGAAATCAGTAATCAACGCAAGGATGGAACCACCTATACGCAATGGCTCAATCTCAACCAGGTCAGAGACCAAGCCGGTAAGATCTCGCATTATGTCGGTATGTTCACCGATATTTCGCAACGCAAGCAGCAAGAGTTATGGGTGCAGTTTCTGACCCACCACGATCCTCTGACTGGCTTGGCCAATCGGTTGCTGCTTCAAAAACGGTTCGGCGAAGCATTAAACCGTGCCGGTCGTCATCAACAGGTGGTCGGGTTATTGCTGATTGATCTGGACCATTTCAAAACTATCAATGATTCCCTGGGGCACGCGCTGGGGGATGCTTTGTTAAATGAAGTTGCGCAACGGTTGCGTACTTGTACCCGCGAGAGCGATTTAGTGGCTCGCTTGGGCGGCGATGAGTTCGGTGTGTTGTTGGACCCCCTCAGCCACTCGCAGGATGCCGCCACACCCGCTCGCAAATTTCTCGACGTGCTGACTCAACCGTTCAAATTCGACGATCATGTTCTCTATATTTCCGCCAGCGTCGGCATCAGTTGTTACCCTACGGACGGTAATGATGTGCAGACCTTGTTGAAAAATGCCGATACCGCGCTTTACCGCGCGAAAGAAGACGGCCGTAACGATTACGTGTTTTTCTCGAACGAAATGAACTTCCAGGCGACCGAAACGCTGTTTCTGAGCAATAGTCTGCGGCTGGCGTTGGAACGCGATGAATTCATTCTCGAATACCAACCCTGCCTGGATCTGATGTCTGGGCAAATGACTAGCGTAGAAACCCTCATCCGTTGGCAACATCCTCAGCTAGGCTTGATTCCTCCGGCGCGCTTCATCCCCCTAGCCGAGCAAACGGGGATGATCGTGGCGATCGGGGAATGGGTGTTACGCACCGCCTGTATCCAGGCCAGCACCTGGAAACGGGATGGGTTGCCGCCGTTGCGGTTAGCGGTTAATTTATCCGCCCGGCAATTCCGCCAACCGGATCTGCCGCAACGGATCGCAGCCATATTGCATGAAACTAACTTTTCCGCTCATGCGCTGGAATTGGAAATCACCGAAAGCATGGTCATGCAAGACCCCAGCAGGACTCAGCATATCCTGAATGAAATTAAGGCTATGGGGATTACCGTAGCGATCGACGATTTCGGTACCGGGTATTCTTCGCTGAGTTATCTCAAGCGTTTTCCCATTGATTATTTAAAAATAGATCAATCGTTTGTCGGTGATATTCCTACCGATACCGACGATATGGCGATTACCCGTGCGATCGTTGCTCTGGCGAAAAGCCTTCGATTGCGGGTGATTGCTGAAGGTGTGGAAACCCTAGAACAACAAACTTTCCTAACCCGGGAAGGGTGTGAAGAAGGCCAAGGGTTTCTGTTCGGTAAACCGCAATCCGCTCAGCAACTGCAAGCTCTGCTGTCACGCAGATGGCCGCCGCAATAAGCAGCGTCGGTCTTGATGCAAACCCCTGCCGGAACCAGGTCCGCTAAAGGCCGGCACGGGTATTGAACAGCCTCGCGTAACAATCCCGTGCATCCGCTACACTTGCCTTAATCGTCTTTTCTACAGCGCGATGAAAACAAGAGAATACAGCGAGGAAGCCACATGACCCATAAACTAGCCGAGCAGAAAGCGCAACTCATCGACCAGGTCATTGAATTACTGCAGCAACGTCTACCTGAACAGTCGGTGGCTATGGCACAGGCGTTTGTTAGACATTATTACGCTTGGGTCGCTCCCGAAGACCTGCTCGACGATGACCCGGAAGACCTCTACGGTGCGGCCCTCTCGCATTGGAGTCTGAGTCGCCAGCGACAGGCGGGAACGGCGGTGATTCGCGTCTACAACCCCTCCTTCGAGGAACACGGCTGGCAGTGCACGCACAGCGTGGTTGAGATCGTAACCGACGACATGCCGTTTCTGGTGGATTCGATGACCATGGAAATCAATCGTCACGGTCTGACAGTGCATCAAGTCATCCACCCGGTCATGCGGGTGGTACGCGACGACCAGGGCCATTTGCGAGAAATTCTGGCAGGCGGGGTGGAAGACGGTATTAGTGAAGCGACCATGCACTTTGAAGTGGATCGGCAAACCGATTCCGAGTTGCTGGCCGGTTTACAAAACGGGTTACTGAAGGCGTTAACCGATGTGCGGGTCGCCGTCGAAGATTGGCCGCTGATGCGTGATCAATTACAGACTATCGTGACCGAGCTCGACACGACTGAGATGCCCTTGCACCCGTCAGAAGTTCGGGAAAGTCAGGACTTTCTGCGCTGGATGGCGAGCGAGCATTTCACCTTTCTCGGTTACCGCAATTACGATTTGGTGGAAAAAGACGGCGAAGTTGTGCTCTGTACCGTGCCCGGTTCCGGATTGGGCTTGTTGCGTGGCGGTGAACAAGGGATTTCGCACAGCTTTGCGGAATTGCCTGTGGATTTGCGTAAGTTGTCCTACGCTCCCCAGCTGTTGATTATTTCCAAAGCCAGCGCCCGTTCTACCGTTCATCGCCCCGTGCATCTGGATTACCTGGGCATCAAACGTTTCGGTGCGGAAGGCAAAGTTATCGGTGAACACCGTTTCCTGGGGCTATACACCGCACAGGCGTATAACGTCAATCCGCGGGCATTCCGTTACTACGCAGCAAGATCGAACGAGTTCTGACTCGCGCCCGTCTGTCGCCCAAGGGACATGCGGGCAAGGCGTTGCAAAATATCCTCGAAACCTTTCCGCGTGATGATCTGTTCCAGGCCACGGACGAAGAACTGTTCGAAATCGCCACCGGTATCCTGCAGCTTAAAGAGCGACAGCGGCTGCGTTTGTTTGTGCGTGAGGACACCTTCGGTCGTTTCGTGTCCTGTTTGGTCTTCGTGCCGAGAGAACGCTATAACACCGATATGCGGTTGCGTATGCAAGCAGTGCTGATGCAGGTGTTCAACAGCGAATCCGCTACCTTCGCCACCCAGTTTTCGGAATCAATGCTGGCGCGGGTGCAATTCCACATTCGTACTCAGCCTGGCCAAATCCCGGACTATTCGGTGCCCGAATTGGAGGCTCAGCTACGGGCAGCTCTGCAATCTTGGGAAGAGGATTTACATCAGGCCCTGTTGGAACAGGTCGGTGAGGAACAGGGCAATACCCTGTTCCAACGCTACGGCCAGGCATTTCCTGCAGCTTACAAGGAGGATTTCACCGTCCGCACTGCGGTAAGCGATATTCTGCGGCTGGATAAGATTTGCCCGAACTACGCGATGGATATGCGGCTGTACCGACCCCTCGAAGATCCGGAGGGGGTGTTGCGTTTTAAAGTGTTCGGCCCGGAGCAGCCGATTCCCCTGTCGGATGTGTTGCCCATGTTAGAACGCATGGGCCTGCGGGTATTGACCGCCCGTCCTTATGAGGTGCTGACCCGCGATGGTGAGCGGTTGTGGGTATTGGATTTCGATATGAAGGAAGACGAAGGGATTCAGGTGGATGTCTCCCACATTCGGGAGGTTTTCCAGGATGCCTTCGCCAGCGTCTGGAACGGTGCTTTGGAAAGCGATGGCTTCAACCGCTTGGTGTTGGCGGCAGCCCTGCCGTGGCGCGATGTGGTGATGCTCAGGGCGTATTGCAAATACTTATTACAAACCCGCATACCCTTCAGCCAAGCGTATATGGAACGCACTGTCGGCGATCATCCGCAGATCGCCCGGCTGTTAGCGGAATTATTCCACGCTCATTTCGATCCCCAAGCCCAAAGTGATGCCGGGCGGCGGTGTACCGCTTTGACGGTTGCCATTGAAGAAGCACTGGAAAAGGTAAGCAGCTTAGATGAAGATCGCATCTTGCGGCGATTTTTGAATATCATTCAGGCTACCCTGCGCACCAATTTCTTCCAAACTGATCAACAGGGACACCCGAAAGCATATCTGTCCTTTAAATTCGATCCCGCCCGGATCGACGAGCTACCTTTGCCACGTCCCATGTACGAGATTTTCGTGTATTCGCCGCGCTTGGAGGGCGTCCATCTGCGGGGCGGGCCGGTTGCTCGCGGCGGATTGCGTTGGTCGGATCGCCGCGAGGATTTCCGCACCGAGGTGTTGGGTTTGATGAAAGCCCAAATGGTGAAAAACTCGGTCATCGTGCCGGTCGGCGCTAAGGGCGGATTCGTGCTCAAGCAGCCTCCCGGCAATCGAGAGCAATTACAACAAGAGGCGGTGGCCTGTTACCGGACGTTCATCCACGGCTTGTTGGATATCACCGATAACCGAGTCGACGGCGCAATCATTTCGCCGCCGCAGGTGGTACGTTACGACCCCGACGATCCGTATCTGGTGGTGGCGGCGGACAAGGGTACAGCGACGTTTCCGACATCGCCAACGGCATTGCCAAGGAATTCGGCTTTTGGTTGGGAGACGCTTTCGCTTCGGGCGGTTCCGCCGGCTACGATCATAAGAAAATGGGTATCACTGCGCGCGGCGCTTGGGAGTCGGTGAAACGTCAGTTCCGGGAATTGGGTATGGACATCCAGCAGCGCGATGATTTTACCGTGGTTGGCATCGGTGACATGTCCGGCGATGTGTTCGGCAACGGCATGTTGTTATCGCGCCATATCAAACTGGTGGCGGCCTTCAATCACCTGCATATTTTTATCGACCCCAATCCGGACCCGGAAATCAGTTATCGAGAACGGGAACGGCTGTTTAATCTGCCCCGTTCCAGTTGGGATGACTACGACAACAGTCTGCTGTCAGCCGGTGGAGCAGTGTATCCACGCACGGCTAAATCGATTCGCTTGAGCCCGGAAGCGCAGGCTGGTATTCGCCATTAACAGCGAACGGTTAACGCCTAACGAATTGGTTACACCAGTTATGCAAGCGCCGGTGGACCTACTCTGGAACGGCGGTATCGGCACCTACGTCAAAGCGCGCCACGAGAGCCATGCTGAGGCCGGCGACCGGGCTAACGACGCCGTGCGGGTCGATGGCCGGGAGCTACGCTGTAAAGTCGTCGGTGAGGGCGGTAATTTGGGCTTTACCCAACTGGGCCGGATCGAATATGCCCGGCAAGGCGGCAGAATCCTGACCGATGCCATCGACAACTCCGGCGGAGTTAACTGTTCGGATCACGAGGTCAACATCAAGATTCTGCTCAATCATGTCGTCAGCAACGGCGACATGACTGAGAAGCAGCGTAACCAGCTGCTGGCTGAAATGACCGACGAGGTCGCCGACCTAGTGCTGCGACAGAATTATTTGCAACCCCAAGCCATCAGTATGACCTATAGCCGGGCAGCTGAATCCTTAGGAGACCACGTGCGGGTGATGCGGTCGTTGGAAAAAGCCGGCAAGCTCAATCGCACGCTGGAATTTTTGCCCAACGATGAGGAATTGGCAGAACGAGAGGCCGCTCAGCAGGGGCTGACGCCACCGGAGTTGGCGGTGCTACTGGCCTACGGAAAAATCGCTCTGCACGAGGAGTTGTTGACCTCCGATGTGCCGGAAGACAGTCATTTGCAGAAGGATCTGTTCATGTATTTCCCCGAGCCGTTACGGCAACGTTTCGTCCAAGGGATGCAGGAACACCCGTTACGACGGGAGATCATCGCCACCTACATTACTAACAGTATGCTCAACCGCATGGGCA
>JAAUQA010000144.1 GCA_012032855.1 Candidatus Competibacteraceae bacterium | reverse complement strand
CGAACGCGACAGCCAGGATTTTGTTCGCTATCTTGATGACGAAAGCTTCAGACGACGCCTGCGTGTTGCCGCTGACATGCTCAAACCTTTTAAAGAAATGGGAAAATTAAAAGGTGTTTGCACCGAGATGACGCGCAAGTCGGGCCATCGGCAGAGAAGATGATTATTCAAATAGCTAAAAATGAAGACATGGATTTAATCATTATTGGTACAAACATTCATCCTACATCCGAGCACTTATTCCTTGGCCCAAGTATCGAGTATATTCTAAGAAATGCCTCCTGCCCGGTGATCACGCTTAATTCAGTAGCTAAATGAAGCTATTATATCTTCCCCGATCCAAAGCATAGGTATCAAGATTAAGCTTTATTCCAAACTGCGACATAGACACCCTACTGAGCTTGCGATATACTTAAAAACATATGACCTCACCCACCACGACACTACCGACCTACAAAGAGGCTTTCCGGGTTTGGATAAAAGTCGCTTTATTAAGTTTTGGCGGACCTGCCGGACAAATCGCCATCATGCACAAGGAACTCGTCGAAGATAAGCGCTGGCTCTCCGACGAACATTTCCTCCACGCACTCAACTTCACCATGCTGCTCCCCGGCCCCGAAGCGCAGCAGCTCGCCACTTGGATCGGGTGGCGTCTTCATGGCTGGCGCGGCGGGCTGGCGGCAGGGCTGCTGTTTGTCATTCCCGGCGCGGCCATCATTTTGGCGCTTTCGGTGCTCTATGCCATTGCCGCCAATCTCGCATGGGTCGAAGCGCTGTTTCTGGGCGTCAAGGCAGCGGTTCTGGCGATTGTGGTGCAGGCCTTGTTTCGGATTGCCGGACGTGCGCTCGATACGGGATTGAAGCGTGCGCTGGCGGTGGCCGCGTTTGTCGGTCTCTTCCTTTTCGATCTGCCATTCCCGCTGATCGTGCTGGGTTCGGGCGTGATCGGCATGGCGATTGCGGCCTGGCGTCCCGACCTGTTGGCGCTCAAAACTGGTGCACCCACTCGCGATTTGCCCGAACGACCGTGGCGAACCACGTTCGTGTCGATCGTGCTGTGGGGAATGGTCTGGGCCGCACCGATGCTGCTGATCGCGCTGACGCTAGGGCAGGATCACATTCTGTGGGACATCGGTGCGTTCTTCTCGCAGCTGGCCATCGTGACTTTTGGTGGGGCTTATGCGTCTTGCCTTATGTCTATCAAGGTGGCGTAGAACATTACGCATGGCTAAGCGCTACGCAAATGATTGATGGTTTAGCCTTGGGTGAAACCACACCGGGCCCACTGATTATGGTGGTTGCATTTGTCGGTTTCGTCGGAGGCTGGACAAAAGAAATTTTTGGCCCCGAAATGTTACCTTTGGCGGGAGCAGCAGGGGCAGGCATCGCAACATTATTTACCTTTTTGCCATCCTTCCTGTTTATCTTACTGGGTGGCCCAGCAGTCGAAGCAACAAGACACGATGTAAAGTTTACCGCGCCACTAACAGGTATTACCGCTGCCGTGGTTGGGGTCGTTCTCAATCTGGCTGCCTTTTTCGCCTACCATGTGCTTTGGCCCCAAGGTTTTGATGCAAAATTTGAATGGTTTTCTTTATTCATCGGTATTGCTGCTTTTGTGGCCCTCTTTAAATACAAGATCGGCATTGTTCCAGTTATAGGTGCCTGTGCAGTAATTGGTCTGAGTTACTCTCTATTTCTATAGGTGAGATGCAAAGGGCTAACAAGGCGCTGCACTCGGACAAATTTTCCGCTACGCTCCAAATTTGCCGGTGAGCGCGGCGATAGAGTAGATTCTGACTGAGGAGACGTTTGTGCGCAATGTATCGACATTTCAAGGGTTGATCTTAGCCCTGCAGGAATATTGGGCTGATCAGGGCTGCGTCCTGTTGCAACCTTATGATATGGAAGTCGGAGCGGGGACGTTTCATCCCGCCACTTTTTTACGCTCTATCGGCCCGGAGCCCTGGAGCGCGGCCTATGTACAACCTTCCCGCCGGCCCACGGACGGTCGTTATGGCAACAATCCCAACCGCTTGCAGCATTATTACCAGTTCCAAGTAGTCATTAAACCTTCACCGCTAAACTTGCAGGAACTTTATCTGGGTTCGCTCGAATATCTCGGCTTAGACCTATTAGTGCACGATGTTCGCTTTGTAGAGGATAATTGGGAATCCCCGACTCTGGGTGCTTGGGGGCTCGGCTGGGAACTCTGGTTAAACGGTATGGAAATCACCCAATTCACATATTTTCAGCAAGTGGGTGGGTTGGACTGTAAACCGGTGACAGGCGAGATAACCTATGGGCTGGAACGCATCGCCATGTATCTACAAGGCGTGGAAAGTGTTTACGATCTGATCTGGACCGATGGCCCGTTAGGCAAAGTCACTTACGGTGATGTGTTTCATCAAAACGAAGTAGAAATGTCGACGTATAATTTCGAACAGGCCGATACCACCTCACTATTCGTCGCATTTGACACCTGCGAAGCGGAGAGCCGACGCTTGATCGAAAAGGGAATCCCTCTGCCCGCTTATGAGATGGCTTTGAAAGCTTCTCATACTTTCAATTTACTGGACGCTCGTAAAGCGATCTCGGTCACCGAACGGCAACGCTATATTCTACGCGTGCGCACTTTAGCTCGACTGGTGGCTCACGCTTATTATGATGCTCGCGAGGCATTGGGCTTTCCGCTCTGCCCGAAGGCTCAGGAGACTGTTCATGGCTGAAACACGTGACTTATTGATAGAAATCGGCACCGAGGAAATGCCGCCCAAAAGCGCTGTTTCGCCTTGCTGAAGCGTTTGCCCAAGGGGTTCGATCTGGTTTGGATAAAGCCGAATTGAACTATGGCGATTTACATGTTTTGCGACCCCACGCCGTCTCGCCCTACTGATCTATGCTGTTCCTGTTCAGCAACCGGAAAGACGATTAGAACGGCGCGGCCCTGCATTGAGCGCCGCTTACGATCCGGCAGGTCAACCAACCAAAGCCGCTGCAGGTTTCGCTCGCTCCTGTGGGGTAGACGTTGGCGATTTGCAAACGGTGGAAACCGATAAAGGTGCTTGGCTAGTACACCAGCAAATAGTCCCCGGAGCATCTACCCAGTCATTGATTCCCGAATTGGTAACCGATGCGTTGGCCAGCTTACCGATTCCGAAACGCATGCGTTGGGCGGATCGTGACGATGAGTTCGTGCGTCCCGTTCGATGGGTCATCTTGCTGTTGGGCGATGAGGTTATTCCAGCTACGATCCTGGGAGTCAATGCAGGAAGAGAAACGCGTGGACATCGATTTCATTACCCCGGCTTTCTTACAATTAATGATCCCCGCACTTACCCTGCTGTACTGAGAACTGAAGGTAAGGTCATTGCCGACTTTATTGAACGGCGTCAGACCATTCAGCATCAAGCCGAAAGTGCTGCAGAGCAAATAGGCGGGCAGGTGGTTATTGATCCGGATCTCCTGGATGAGATCACTGCTTTAGTAGAATGGCCGGTCGCCTTGTTAGGCAACTTCGAACGGCGTTTCCTTAATGTGCCGCAAGAAGTATTGATCACCACCATGCAGGATAATCAGCGCTATTTCCCAGTGGTTGACGCAACAGGTCGACTGATGCCGCACTTCATTACTATCACTAATCTGGAGAGTAAGGATCCCCAGCAGGTGCGGGAAGGTAACGAACGCGTTATTAGACCCCGGTTTAGCGATGCCGAGTTTTTCTGGTTGCAGGATCGTAAACAATCCTTATCAAGTCATCACGGAGTGTTGAAAAGCGTTATTTTTCAGCAACGTTTGGGTAGCCTGTATGACAAAAGCGAACGGCTTGCGGAGCTCGCTCGTTTTATCGCCGAGCACAGTGATGGTAATCCAGACTGGGCAGAACGAGCGGCGAGGTTAGCTAAATGTGATTTGTTGACCCAAATGGTTCAGGAATTTCCTACGCTACAGGGCATTATGGGCTGCTATTACGCGCGTCATGATGGAGAGACCGATGAGGTTGCTCAGGCCCAGCAAGAGCAATACCGACCCCGTTTTGCCGGTGATGAGTTGCCGACCACAGCGACAGGAAGGGCAGTTGCATTAGCGGATCGCTTGGATACTTTGGTGGGGATTTTCGCCATTGGTCAGATGCCAACCGGCACTAGCGACCCCTTTGCACTGCGTCGCGCCGGGTTAGGCGTATTGCGTATTCTCATCGAAGGCGCTATGGAATTAGACTTAGCCCTATTGCTGGAAAAAGCCGTCGGCCATTTCCCCGCCGAGCTTAAAGCAGAAAACGCCATAGGACCTGTTTTTGATTTTATGATGGAACGCCTGCGCGGTTACTATCAGGAACAGGGTTTTCGACCGGACACATTCGAGGCGGTGCTCACTTGCCGTCCGACTCGCCCCACTGATTTTGATCAGCGCATTCGGGCAGTGGCTGATTTTCGTCAGCTTCCCGCTGCAGTGAGTTTGGCGGCCGCTAATAAGCGTATCCGTAATATTTTAAAACAAATTGATGGCGTTTTGCCGTTTCAGGTACGGCCCGACTTGCTCGTGGAAACGGCGGAACAAGCGCTGGCCGGCACTCTAGCGGAATTATCTTCTGAGGTGATTCCCCTTATGGAGTCAGGACTATATGGTGAAGCACTCACTCGACTTGCCGTGTTGCGCGAGCCCGTAGATGCTTTTTTCGACGAAGTGATGGTGATGGTGGATAATCAGGCGCTGCGCGAAAATCGTATTGCTTTGCTCAATGAGCTAGGTAGCTTGTTTTTACGGATCGCCGATTTCTCGAAACTACAGCAGTGATGGGTTAATGTTCACGTGAAACATTAACCCTACGACGCACTTGTTTCACGTGAAACATCCTGGGTTCAATGCTTGCAGCAATCAACGACTGGGCGGCGTTGTTAATAAAGGAGCGATGATATGAAATTAATCATTCTTGATCGCGATGGCGTCATCAATCAGGATTCCGACGCTTATATCAAGTCGCCCGGAGAATGGGTGCCTATACCGGGAAGCCTGGAAGCCATTGCCCGTTTGAATTACGCCGGATATCGAGTAGTCATCGTTACCAATCAAGCGGGCATCAGCCGCGGCTTGTTCGATATAGAAACGCTTAACCGCATTCATGAAAAAATGCACCGCTTGACTTACGAAGCCGGAGGCGCCATTGAAGCGATTTTTTTCTGCCCGGACTCAGACAATAAGCATCCCCAGCGTAAGCCTAATCCGGGGATGTTGGAAGATTTAGCAAAACGGCTAAGAATCGATCTCAAGGGCGTTCCTGCAGTAGGAGACAGTTTGCGCGATCTTCAAGCCGCTCGAACGGTAGGCGCTCGACCCATGCTGGTATTGACCGGCAAGGGTCAGCTAACTCAACAAAAACTAAAACCAGACTTTGTCGACACAGAAGTGTTTAAGGATCTTTCCTCTGCAGTAGATACTCTGCTAGCCGAAAACAACTAAACAATAAAATGACACAATCACTTTCCCGCGCCGCGCATGTCGAGTTATTTGCGCGTTCACTGCTGTTTTTTATCGGCATGACGATCTCCACGGTAATTTGGGGACCTTTGGTCGTGCTCAGTTTTCCTTTGACATTCACTCGTCGTTACCGGATATCCCAACAGTGGAGTCGATTCAATATCTGGTGGCTCAAAAAAAACTTGCCGTCTTGATTATCGATTGGAAGGTCTGGAAAACTTACCTACCAGTCCGGTTGTAGTGTTGGCCAAACATCAATCGACGTGGGAAACGCTGTTTCTGCATCAGTTTTTACCCCCCTTATCTTGGGTGGTAAAACGTGAATTACTGTGGATTCCCTTCTTCGGCTGGGCGCTGGCGTTAATACGGCCTATAGCAATCAACCGCGCCACTACCAATGCCGCGATGAAACAGGTTTTAAAGCAAGGAAAAGATCGTTTGGAGAACGGTCAATGGGTGTTGATCTTTCCTGAAGGGACTCGAATGGCGCCTGGGGCTCGGGGGCATTATCACGGTGGAGGTGCGTTACTCGCTACTCGCAGCGGTTATTCAATATTACCGCTAACACACAACGCCGGAACCTATTGGCCACGCCAAAGCTTTATCAAATACCCCGGCACTATTCGGTTAGTATTCGGTCCGCTGATCGACAGCCAAGGAAAATCGGCGAAGAAAATTAATGCGCAAACAGAGGAGTGGATCGAAACTGCCTCAGCACAGCTCACTGCAACTCATTCAGATGGCCAGCGCTCGTAGATTAGCCTTCGGTCTATCTTACCCGTAGGGGTTTCCAGCAGAAGTGATCGGAAATGGAAAGAACGGGGAATTTCATATTTCCCTAGTCTATCGTCTGCCAGCAGCTCATCCCGGAGCTCGGCTTGTTCACTCCGGCTCATGGGTTCTCCCTCAATCACCGCGATAACCTGTTGACCCAGTTGCGGATGAGCCAGGGGACCTACAAAAAACCGCCGATCCCTCAACAACCCACCACGATAATTCTGTAACGCCCTCGCTAAAGCTTGTTCTACTTTTTCAGCTTGCACCTTAACTCCAGCGCTGTTAATCACATTATCACTCCGCCCCAGCCAGCGAAACGACCCATCGGGTTGTAAATCCACTCGATCATGTGTTGATAAGGGCTTATACCCGGTCATCGGCCCGTTCACAGTCAAACAACTCTGTTCATTAACAGCTAATTGCACCCCGTTCAGCGGCATAAAACTATCGCTGGCTGAATCGCCGTTTAGACGTTTGAGCGCAATATGACTAGCGGTTTCGGTCATGCCGTAAGTGTGATAAACGGGTGCAACAAGCCTGTTAATCCGTTCCAGCAACGCTTCGGTCACCGGCGCTCCTCCCACTAAAATAGCTCGCATGTTATCTAGAATCCCTGTCTTCTCCGGGGTGGTTGCGATAATATCCTGAAGCTGTACAGGAGCCAATGCCGTAAAATCGAACTGGAATTGATCAGAAAACGAAACCAGCGGATTACGCTGGGGAGTCATCACCGTGAGCGTTAATCCCAGCTCGAACCCTCTAACCAGCATCATCATGCCGGCGATGTATTCCGTGGATAGACACACTAGGGCACCATCACCCTCCTGCAACCCCAGCGTATAACCGGTAAGCCGGGCACTAGCAATCATGTGCTCACGGTGCAATGTGATGATTTTCGGATTGCCGGTCGAGCCGGAAGTTTTTATTCTGAAACACGCCTGACCAGCCAACCAGTGATGACAGAACTGCAGGGTATGCCGCTCATACGGCGTTAAATTTTCTCGAACGTGCAGTTTCGGAAAATCCATAAGCCACTGCTGGGAATACGAGCGGCCATTGAGAGTAAATTCGAACATCGACCATTCAGCCGATAAGACACATCAAGGGAATTTTGTGAACTTGGAGAAAATCCGGCTGGCGTTTTTCCACATAAGCATTCCTCCCTTCCTGGGGCTTCCTCGCTCAAGTAGTACAGCAAGGTGGCGTTGCCGGCCAATTCCTGAATACCCGCCTGACCATCAAGTTCGGCATTGAACGCTAGATTTTAAAAGTCGCAAGGACAAGGGACTCTTGGCCTGCATTTTCCGGCACCAGTCGATGGTGGTGTCTTCAAGTTCGGCTAAG
>JAAUQA010000143.1 GCA_012032855.1 Candidatus Competibacteraceae bacterium | reverse complement strand
TGCGTGTCGTTGCTGCGCGGCTCGCCACGCCAGTCCTCGGGCGGACGGCCATCGTCCGAGCCGTCCTTGCGCCGCATGCTCTTGTGGCTGGCCCAGGCCTGGATCAGCGTGCCGTCCACGCTGAAGTGCTCGCCCGACAGCAGCCCGCGCTGCTCGGCCATCTGCACCGTCGCGTTGAACAGCTCGGTGACGGAGCCGCGTTCCACAATTTCGCCAGCCTTCATGACGCAGACATTATCAGCCATTTTACGGACGATGCTCAGATCATGAGTGATGAATAACATCGCCATATTGAAGCGGGCCTGCAAATCTTTCAGCAGCTTCAGGATCTGCGCTTGGATGGTAACGTCCAAGGCAGTGGTCGGCTCATCGGCGATCAGCAGCGCAGGTTCATTGGCTAATGCCATCGCGATCATGACCCGCTGGCGTTGGCCACCGGACAGTTCATGCGGCAAAGCACCCAAGCGGTTTTCCGCTTCCGGCAATCCCACCAGACGCAATAGCTCTAAGATTCGCGCCTGGGGCCGCTTGGCCGATTAGGCCCTTGTGCACGGCTAACACTTCACCAATCTGCTGCTCAATGGAGTGCAACGGATTCAGGGAGGTCATGGGTTCCTGGAAAACAATCGCGATCTGATTACCGCGTAGCCGCCGCAACCGGTCCGCTGGAGCGCCTAATAGTTCCTCACCGCGTAACCGAATGCTACCGCTAGGATGATGGGCGCTCGGATAAGGCAGTAATTGCAGGATGGACAGGGCCGAAACCGATTTGCCGGAACCGCTTTCCCCGACCAGGGCCAGTGTTTCTCCGGCTTTGATTTGAAAAGAAACCCGCTTTACCGCCGGAGTCTGACCAAAGTTGACCGCCAGATCACGGACTTCAAGCAAGGGTGAGGATGTGTCCGATTGCTTCACAGCTGGGATTTCCGTGGATCGAAGGCATCACGCACCGCTTCGCCCACGAACACCAACAAACTCAACATCAGCGCCAAAGCGACAAAGCCGGTGATGCCCAGCCAGGGGGCCTGTAAATTTTCCTTGCCTTGCCGCAGCAAATCGCCCAACGAAGCCGATCCCGGCGGCAAGCCCAAACCCAGAAAATCCAATGCAGTCAACGCAACAATGGAACTGGACAGAATAAACGGCATGAAGGTCAGCGTCGCTACCATCGCATTCGGCAATACATGTTTGACGATAATCTGCGCATCGCCCATCCCCAGGGCGCGGGCAGCACGGACATAATCGAAATTACGGGCGCGCAAGAACTCTGCCCGCACAACACCAACCAGGGCAGTCCAACTGAACAACATCAGAATCAACAACAAGGTCCAAAAACCGGGCACCACTACACTGGCGACGATGATCAAGATGAACAACTGCGGCAATCCACCCCAGATTTCCAACAGCCGCTGGGCGACCAGATCAAGCCAACCGCCGAAGTACCCTTGCACCGCCCCGGCAGCCACCCCCACGACAGAAGAAAATACTGTCAGCAATAAGCCGAACAGTACCGAGATGCGAAACCCGTAAATCAACCGCGCCACCACATCACGACCCTGATCGTCGGTACCCAGCCAATTCTCCGCGGACGGCGGTGCCGGGGCGGGCACCGGTAAATCATAGTTAACGGTATCGTAGCTAAAGCGCACCGGTGGCCACAGCATCCAGCCTTGTTCCTCTATCAGTTCGCGCAATACCGGGTCCCGGTAATTGGCGGCGCTGGGAAAAACCACCGAATTCGGTCTCCGCATATTCTTTGAATACCGGGGTATACAGGCCACCGTCGTAATACACCAACAGTGGCTGATCATTGGCGATAAACTCGGCACTGAGACTCAATAGGAACAGCACCAAAAACACCCACAATGACCAAAAGCCCCGGCGATTGGCGCGGAATTTGGCTAAGCGGCGCCGTGTCAGTGGAGTGATCTTCGCATCCAGCTTGCCGATCACCGTGCGAACTGTCTTATCCAAAGCAATCTTATCCAGAGCAATCCGCATTGGTCAGGCCGCTCGCGCTTCGAAATCAATGCGGGGATCGACCATATGATAAGTCACATCGCTCAGCAGATTGAGCAGCAATCCCAGCAGGCTGAAAATATACAGCGTGCCGAACATGACCGGGTAATCGCGATTGATCACTGCCTCGAAGCCCAATAGTCCCAACCCATCCAAGGAAAAAATCACCTCAATCAATAACGAACCGGTAAATAACATGCTGATTAACGTTGCCGGAAAGCCCGCAATCACAATCAGCATGGCATTACGAAACACGTGCCCGTACAACACTCGGCGCTCGGTCAGCCCTTTGGCGCGGGCGGTCACCACATACTGCTTGTGAATTTCTTCTAAAAACGAATTCTTGGTCAGCATGGTCAGACTGGCAAAGCCGCCGACCACCAGCGCAGTAACCGGCAAGGTCAAATGCCAGAAGTAATCACCGATGCGATCCGGCCAAGCGAGTTCCGACCAATTATCTGATACCAGCCCGCGCAAGGGGAACCAGTCCAGATAACGTCCGCCGGCGAATACGATGATCAATAAAATCGCAAACAGAAATGCGGGAATAGCATAACCGACGATGATTGCGGAACTGGTTGCGATGTCGAAGCGGGAACCGTCGCGTACCGCTTTGGCAATTCCCAAGGGTACCGACACCAGATAAATGATCAAGGTGCTCCAGACCCCCAACGAAACCGATACCGGCATTTTCTCAATGATCAATTCCATGACGCCCCGATCACGGAAATAACTGGTTCCCAAATCGAACTGTAGGTAATTACCGAGCATGATCAGGAAACGCTCATGGGCTGGTTTATCGAATCCGAACTGCCGTTCGATGTCGGCGATAAATTCCGGGTCCAACCCCCGCGCGCCGCGATAATTGCCGCCGGTATTATCCAATGACTGCGCGGTTGCGCCCTGGGTTTCCTCACCACCGCTGCCGGAAATGCGGGCGGTAGCCGCCACCGCAGTATCTTTGAGTTGCGCCAGCAATTGTTCGACCGGGCCTCCCGGTGCGATTTGCACGATGACGAAATTGGTGGCGATGATCCCCAACAGGGTCAGCGGGATAAGCGCAAGACGCCGGACGATATAAGCAAACATCAGCTAATGATCAGGAGAAAGATAAAGTGAATCTGTGGCATTGATTGACGAATCGTTGATTTGGACGTCAAGTCATCCAAAACGGTCATTATTCTTGACCTTCATCGAAACGTTTATTTCCTCGAATCACGCCTTGAAACCAAGGTGGTCGCGCTTCGTCCGGGTCGGTCACTTCTTCTATCGATTTTATGAGTTGCTTTTGTGCAATCTTCAAGTACTCCTGCAGTAGCTCTCTCAGGTAAGAGTGGGATGGAAAATCCATGCTATTGATAATTTTCGCGATTTCCTGAGAAAAATACAGCTGTCGTTCTTCATCGCCTTTAAGCAACAAATTGAACATAATCAATTGTCCGGCTCCCTGCGCCTCCACCATTTCCTGCAACTGCTTAATGGACTGTGCTTGTTTGCTGATGATTTTGAGATGCTCAGTCAGTGTGTTGACCAACTTGGCGATCATGATCATTTCCTGGCTCTCTTCACTCATTTCGATGCTCTCGCTTGGTGGCTTTAGCCCTTACCTAACTTGTCATTATAGAGTTTAGCGGAACGGTAACAGCGGTTCTTAACGTGCCACCAAACCGGCCTTGTTCGGCGTTACATTGACTAAACTCGGTCACACCCTTTAAACTGATTTCCGTAGAAATTATCATGAATTCATACATTAAGAGGTCTACTCAAAGATGGGCAAGCTGACTGACAAAGTTGCACTGGTCACAGGGGGTTCACGGGGGATCGGCAAATCGATCGCCCTGGAATTGGCTCGCGAGGGCGCAAAAGTGGCGTTGAATTACCGGTCCAGCGCCGCCGAGGCCCAGGGCGTCGCCGATGAAATCAAGGCGCTGGGTAGCGAAGCTTTCGTCGCTCAAGGCGATGTCAGCGACGGCGCTCAAGCGCGCAATCTGGTCAAGCAAGTGCTCGATCATTTCGGAACCATCGATATTCTGGTCAACAACGCGGGCATCACTCGTGACATGTTCTTCAAGAAGCTCACCGACGAAGCCTGGCATGAAGTGATCAAGACCAACCTGGACAGCGTCTACTACGTCACCAGTGCCGCACTGCCCGCCATGCTGGAGAAAAATTACGGGCGCATCATCAGCATCAGTTCCTTCGTGGGACAGAAGGGCAACCTGGCGCAAACCAATTACGCCGCCACTAAAGCCGGTCTGATCGGTTTCAGCAAATCGCTGGCCTTGGAGACCGCCCGCAACAATGTCACGGTCAACACGATCAACCCGGGATTTATCGGCACCGACATGGTGCTCACCATCCGTGAGGATGTGCAGCAGAAGCTGATCGACCAAGTGCCCATGCGGCGTTTCGGCACGCCCGAAGAGGTCGCAAAAGCGGTGTTATTCCTGGCCGCTGATGGGGACTATATCACCGGTCAGCAGATCAATGTCAACGGCGGGATTTACATGTAGGGCCCCAGGGATTGTTGTCACGATCCCGCTAATCGAGAGGGGCGGCTCGATTTAAGCCGCCCCACTGTCTTCATTTTAGAGTTCATATCCCATCCCGTTACACTCTCGGTTACAATCTCGGGCGGTAACTTGCAACGCACGACCGCCTCATGCACTTCGAAGCCCTGTATTTTCCTGATCGACTTGAGCTGATCAACCCTGCCGGCGATATCGCCATCACCACGCTGTGGTCCCGTGTCGAGCAAGTCAAAAAGGTGTTGGTCGAACTCGGCATCGACCTGGACCCGGCGACCTCACGTATTGCGGTCATCGCCAACCTGTATGGCAACGGTTTGCCGCAAATGTTGCGTAATTTACTGTGGAATCCGCAGATCAACCGGGTGCTTGCGCTGGGGCAGAATCTATCCGGTTCGCGCGAAGATTTGGCCGACTTCTTTGCCCAGGGCCTCAAGGAAGATGAGTTTCTCGGCGTGCCCGTGCACCGCATCATCGGCACCGAGCGGGTCATCGATGGATTGGTGCAAGCCGATCAGTTCCGCAATGGCATTCGCATCCATACCCTGGAAACGCTAAGCAACCCCGCAACCCGGCAGGGTTTGGTGGATTTTTCCAGCACTTGCCGCCGCAACAGTCATGCAATCTGGAACGGGTGAACATTCCGCTGCCGGAGATCACTGTCCAGCGTTATCCATCGGAACCGCGCAATCACAGCATTCTGCGCACCACTCCGTTGGACGCTTGGGAAGAGCTGATTTTCCGGCTGGTGCGGTTCGGGCATCGCAATCGGCTGAAAAAAGGCGAGCGCATCGAATTGCAAAACGTCAAAATCGTCGTCGAGCAACCGCAGGAGGAAGCGGAGCAGTATCTTGCCGAATACGGTTTTTCGTTGGAGGATTTTCAGCGTTATCAGGCCAATATACTTAACCCCGCCAAGCCACCGGACATCAGCTACACCTACGGCAATCGGTTGCGGGGCTACTTCCGTCATGATGATGCTGTAGTGGATTCGCTGGATATTGCCGTGACGCGGCTACGCGAAGACCCGGAATCGCGCCATGCCTATGCCGCGCTGTGGGACAACAGCCGCGATCTACCGGAAGGGCATAGTTGCCCCTGTCTGGTGTCGATTTTCTTTCGCCGTTTCGACGGTAAACTGACCCTAACCGCGACCTTTCGCTCGCATAATGCGCGCTCAGCCTGGCTGGAGAATTTCTACGGCTTGATGGCGATTCAACGCCATGTGGCCGAACGAGTCGCTATGGAACCGGGGCCGATCACGGTGTTCAGCCACTCGATCAGCATCGACAGCGACGTCTTGGAACAGGCCCGGATGATCGCCGACAACAAGAAGACCGATGATGTGGTGGATCGCGCCACCGGTAAGCGTGAGCTGCGCTTCGACCACAACGGCGATTTTACCGTGACCATCGACCGCGAAACCCAGGAAATCCTGGTGCAGCATTCTTACGACGGCATGAGCATCGCCGAGTACCGGGGCCGCCGGGCGGAAAGTGTGGAGCAACAACTGGCCCGTGATGGCGCACTTTCGGAAATCGGCCACGCCTTGTATCTGGGCCGGGAGATTGCGCGGGCGGAGATGCAGCTCAAGCAGTTACAGCGTAAGGGCACCGCGGAGTAGTCGCCGATGTGGGTTTTTTCGACATCGGCTCGACTTTGATCGACGGCCCGCCTTACGGTCCGGGCCGGCGCTTGGTGAATGCGCTTGGCTTGCCGGATGAGGCGGTCAGCATCGTCAATGATCGGTTGTTCAAAACACCGTTGACGGATGCGGTGGAATTGGGGCGATGGTTGGCCGCGCGGTTTGCAATCGACCCTGAATCGACTGTTCGGGAAGCGACGGCGCTCTGGCAAGCGCAAATTGAAGAGGCCTGGCTGGTGCCGGGCGCGACCGAGGCGCTGCACACGCTGGCCGAGGCGGAAATACCCTGGGTTTATGTGTCCAATATTTGGCCGCCGTTTTATCAGGGATTTTTACGGCATTTTCCCACCGAACAACAGCGTCCCAGTTTTTTATCCTTCCGTCTGGGCGTATCTAAACCACAGCCGGATATTTATCGGATGGCGTTGCAGACTTTGAATATCGCGCCACAAGATGCGGTTATGATCGGCGATACCTATCAAAACGATATTGCCCCCGCGCTGGCATTGGGCATGAAAACGATCTGGCTGTTGCATCGGCCCGACAAAGAAACGGCGGATTTGCAGGCCGTGGCGGCTGGGGATGCGCCCGCGCCGGATTTGACCTTGCAATCCATCGGCGATTTGCGTTTGGAACAGTTAGCCGGTCTCAACGACGCTTTTGGAGCTTGAATGAACATCACCCGTTATGAACTGATGCCGCAGGCGGACCTTTTAGCGCGCCTCAAAAAAACCCGTTTGAAGGGGTTTGACCGGCCTTATGTTTACCAACATTCGGCATTGGAATGGGTGGAACAAGCCGATCCCGAGCAGCTTTGCCCCGCTCAAAATTATGTGTTGCAGGCGGATATTCAGAATATCGAGACCCTGTTCGGGATATTTCAGGAGAAAGAGATTGATATATTCGCCCTGCAAGGGGGCTTGTTGTTCTGGTTGCATGATCCGGAAACCGGGACTGAAGAAGGTCCGATTCCGTTGATTCCGCCAGTGGTGGAGGAGTCCATAGAACCGGACGGGCGTATGGTGTTGTTGATTAACGATGGCATGCATCGCGTTTATGCGGCGAAAAAGTTGGGCCGGAAAATCAATATCGTGCTCGCCCGCACCGTTCCGCGTGAGTATCCGTATTATGCTTATGCGCTGCAAAACGGTTGGGCTGGCGTTGAGGAATTAGCGGAATTGCCAGATGGTTATGTGAAAAAGACGTACCGAGATAAAGATAATTACAAAGCCTTGTTTCGGGATTTTAAATGGGGTATTTGCCGGGTGTGCAGAAACAGCGGAAGCGGACTAATCCTGATTATTTGAAGCGGTGAGTTTAAAGAGACGGCACGAAAACGGGGAAAGAATGGCAACACATCATGATGTGGATTTGCAAGAAAATATCGTGGCCTACAGCGATATTAAAGCCGAGGTTTTACAGAAA
>JAAUQA010000142.1 GCA_012032855.1 Candidatus Competibacteraceae bacterium | reverse complement strand
GATGCGGTATGGTTTCGTTGTTCAACCCCGCAAACGCCGCCGATAGCGTCAAATGCCCCTCCAACGATTCGCGTGCCTCGCGTGCCGTCAGGCCAGGAGAAGTTTGCTGGACCCGCTGGTGCAGACGGTTCAGTATCCGCCAACTGTCTTCGCCCAAATGATCTCTTACCGCCCGTCCGGTGCGCAACATACCCGCCAGGGTGTGGGGGACGCTGCCAACGGCCTGCTGGTCGGTCAACAAAAACAACAACTGTCGCCGGAAGGTAAAAAACCGGGAGCGGTTGGCAAGCACCGTTTGCTCCTCTGGTGGACTGAGTACCGTCAGCAGATCCTCCAGGCAATGATCGGCATCGTCTTGTTCCTGCAATTCGAGCAATTGTCCCAGGGCTTCTCGCAGCAACCGCAAGGCGCCGTCCAAGCGTTCTCCATAGCGACCCAGCCAGTACAAATTATCCGCCACTCGGCTGGGCAGATCGGAACCGTCCCGCGTTGCGACCACCGGTCCATAGGCTTGGCGCAACAAACTGACATGTTTTTGCGGCGCTTCCGCCAAAACCCATAAATCCTTGCTGATCCCCCCCTTCTGCACAGAAACCCGCAGATCGTCTAAGCCGGGGGAAACCCTCGCCAAGGCTCCCGGCATGACCCTATAACCGTCCTCGACCGCAACCGCGAAACCACGCAACATGATGGGACGCGGTACGATTTGGCTGTCTTCCAAGCAAGGCGCGGTCGATAGGTCTACCGTGGATTGACCCACAAACAAATGAGGGTTTGCCTTGATTTGGGCAATCAGATTGTCCTTACTCTGTTTATCCAGCAAAGCACCGGACCAAGGTTCCTGACCCGTTAGGATGGAACGGATAGTTAATTCACTAAGATGCTCCAGCACATACCGGCAATCTTCTGCAGTACCGCACCACCAGGTATCAATGGACGGCAGTAACAAATCCTCGCCCAGCAAGTGGCGGCATAAGCTGGGTAGAAAAGCCATCAAGCCGGCGTTCTCCACGATACCGCCGCCCAACGCGTTAGCGATCGCCACCCCGCCGCAGCGCACTGCTTGCAACAAGCCCGGCGTCCCTAATAAGGAATCGCCGCGCAATTCCAAAGGATCGCAATAATCATCGGCTACCCGCCGCAGGATCACATCGACAGGCCTCAGGCCACCCAGAGTTTTGAGCCAGACCCGGCCATCACGCACTGCTAAGTCTTCGCCCTCCACTAACGAGAGCGATAAATAATTAGCCAAATACGCGTGTTCGAAATAACTTTCGTTTAAAGGACCCGGCGTCAACAATACGACATGCGGTTGTTCATGATTACGGTATGCCAAGCTCGCCAACGTAGCCCGCTCAGCCTCCAGAAAGCTGGCCAAACGACGCAACGGGGCATCGCGGTACAGGTTAGGTAGGGCACGCGCCAGGATGATCCGATTTTCTAGCGCGTAACCGGCGCCGGAAGGGGATTGAGTACGATCTCCCAACACGCGAAAACTGCCGTCCGGTAAACGCCCCAGATCCACAGCGTGAAAAATCAACCAACGCTGGCCTTCCGCTAAGCTTTGATGGCAAGAGCGCAGAAAGCCGGGATGAGCATAGATCAGTTCAGCCGGTAACAAGCCCTGGCGTATCACGCTGTGCGGGCCGTACAAATCGGCCAATAAAAGGTTCAGCAACCGCGCCCGTTGTTCCAGACCGGTTTCAATGACCGCCCATTCTTCGCTGGTAATCAGCAACGGTATGGGATCTACTGCCCAGGGTCGTTGCGCATCGCGTGGGGCATCGTAGACATTGTAAGTGACGCCGTTTTCCTGCAGCAGGCGCTGAACTTCCTCTCCACGTCGCTCCAACGTGTCCATACCCATCGCTTCCAGAGACGCCACCAATTCCCGCCAATGGGGGCGGAGATCGCCATTCACCGAACACATTTCGTCATAGCCCGCCGCGTCCGGACGATAGCCGTCCGCCAGGGTTGTTACAGGGGTCTGGGTACGAGTTGTTTGGGCTTCCGCATGGTGGTCTCCGGGAACGCCTACAGTGATTACAGAATTGGGCGTCCATCATAGGGCAGGCCAACTTCGGAAGCGAGGGGGGCAGCGCGAACAGGCAAGCATTTTTTCGGTGACTCACCGGCTAAGCAAGGAAATAGCAGGGATTATTGGGTTGCTTTTGTATGCAAGCTTGAGCTTAGCCGCGCGTCGACGGCGGTTAACATCATGTGCGGAACCGTCAATGCCGCCAATCCGATGAACAGAACCTGTGTCAATTTCTCGGGCAACTCAATGCTATCCATCAACATATACGCGATAATGGCGATACACAATGTCGCAGCCGTAACCGGCGCCGTTTGCCGAATCAACCCACTGAGCACGGACTGCACGCCAGCCTGTTGGTCGGTTGAAAGCAATAGCTGCCTCAGCGAGTGCAATGCGCAGAAATAAACCCCGAATGCTAACAAAGGCGGCGCCAGCGCGAATAACAACGCCAACATCGTTAACTCCAAAACCGTGCACCAGTGCGCTTTATGCTGCTGAGCCAGCGCAACTTTAATGTGCCTGATCATGGCCGTGAGCAGGGCCGCTATTGCAAACGGGGCTAACCAGGCACACCCGGCGGCCAGCCTTGCAGCGGGTTCGGCGGGTGTCAAATATCCGAATAGCAACGCCACATCGTGATGATGAAAAGCTGCCGGGAAGCTGATCACCACGCTGCCGCGCGCCAGCATTTCCAGCCACCGCAGCGCCGGCAACTGTTCCTGACAGCCCGTGTCACTGACACCAAAGTGAATCCATGAAATCAGCAAAAAAACAGCCAAGCTAAACGCCGGCATTAGTCCCCATAACACCACCACTAATGATGCGATCAATAGATATAACGGCAGAAAAACCATAGGCCAATAAGGTCCCAGGCGAGGCCGGGTAATCCGCCGACCGAGGGCGTAATCCAAAGCACCATGAGGAATGCCCAATATCGCCACTGGTAGAGCCAATGCAACTAATTGCACCTCCAAGGCGGGTTCGTTTAACAGATAGTTCAATCCGATCGCCAGCAGCGCCATTACGCAAAACACGGTTACCTGCCCGACATACCATTGAGTTCTGATCCACTGGTTCACGAAGGTCCCCAATTGCGCCGCCAACGCAAGGTTTCGCGCATAAACGGCAGGGTCGGCATCGCGCGGATTACAGCACCGTAATCGCCATAGGCTGCTTGATCCGACAGGAAACGGACCAGCGCCTGCGTATCGGTGCGTTTGAACAAACGAAAGAAAATAGCCGGTGCCCGCTCAGGAAAATGGCTGAGGTAGGAGAGAAAAACCCGGTCGAACCAACGAACCAACGACGGGCGAGGCTCAGGCGGCTCAGGCAATTCAGCGATCGCCAAACGTTCCACCATTTGTTCGGTCCAGCGTTGAATGGGTAAAAACCCATAACCGGAACTGCCTTTGACCAATCCACCCGCAGTACCGATCCGATAAATACGCGGAGCTGGGCACAGGCGTGGCGACGCGGCACTCATAGGAATCACGCCGCGTTCTTGTTCAAGCACCTCAAACTCGGTTACTTGGTAGCGCTCTGCCAAGTACGCTCGTATGGCGGTCTGATAATGTCCTTCAGGCAAAGCTTGAGGCGAAATGAAGGTTGCTTCCACGAGTGCTTCGCAAGGCGAATAGGGCAGCACGTAAAAGAAATGGATACCCTCGTCTTGAGGTACGTCGAAATCCATCAAGGTCAGGGTAGCGGGAGAAAAGACCGGCTTTGCCGTGCGCACCCGCCAGCCGACAAAATGTTGCAGCAAACCGCCGCTCGGCAATTTAGGTGGTCGGCTATCGAACACATGGCGGGCCCGCAATCGACCCTGGTCAGTTTCTACAATCGCGTTATCGCTGGCTGCAGTAATCACCTGCGCGGTTACGCCCAGCTTAAGCGAGACATTAGGCGCTGCAGCGAGCCGCTCTAAAGCGGTGTTATAAAACGCTTCCGCCGGAATATGTTGATACGGATAACGATGACTTTCACGGATGATTTCCCGGCCATCATGGCGTACTTTCCAACGATTCCAGGCATGACTGACTGCGCTTCGAAGCGATGCGGCCGGACTCGCCAATAACACCAAGTGCGATCACGTTGATAGGTAGTGCGCGGCTCAATGACGATGATCCGGGATGAGGGTTCAAGTCGTTCGGCAAGCCCCACAGCAAGACTCAAGCCGGCACAACCACCGCCTATGATCGCATAATCAACCAATTCATCAGTGGTCATGGTTGTGCGCCCGGCAAGCCTCGCAAAGCTTGATGTAATTGCGGATCATGGCGAGGCGGCTGTCCACTAAGCCAATACCGGGGTTGACTCAGCGCAGCACTCAGAGCGCGGGAGGTATGCCAACACTTACCGGCCACGCCGACATAGGACCGACCTCGCCAATACTCATCACGACACCCTTGCACAACCCCGCCGATGGCTTCGTAGACACGTGCAGCAGTCAGAATGGCCAAACGCGCCCGCCACGGCAAATACCGCATACCGTGATCGGCGCTGCGATAATAGCGATCTGCCTGATGCAAAACCTGCTCGACGACGGCGTATGCCGCGCCGCGGGTTGCCGTATCGCCGGCTACCAGGTGCTGCGGATGTAAACGGATGGGGGCGGCTTCCTGGGGCAGGTATACCCGGTCGCGCGCAGCGTCTTCCAACACGTCGCGCGCGATATTGGTCAATTGCATGGCGATACCCAGATCAATCGCGAAGGGCAAGGCCGCCGAATCCCGCACTCTTAATACACCACACATCAAAATACCGACGGTCGAGGCGACGCCATACGCATAGCGCAGCAATTCGTCCCAGGTCTGCAGCCGAACTGAACCCACATCGTCCATTAAAGTATCAATCAACACCTGCGCCGGCATCAGCGGTAATTGTTGCACAGTGGCTAGTTGCAAAAACGCGTTAACGGTCGGATCGGCGCTGACGCCTCGCTCCAGTGCCCTGCGAATATCGCTTAACCCAGAGCGGGCTATGCTCGGGTCAATGCCATCGGCCAAATCGTCAGCGGCCCGACAAAATGCGTACAGCACCGCAGCATGTTGGGCTTGTTCAGCTTCCAGCAGGGCCCCTGCCCAATAAAAACTCTTGCCGTGCCGCTTGAGCGTTAGCCGCGCTTGAGACTCAGCTTGCCTGGGTAACGCGGTGATTCCAGTCATTATCAGCATGGGATTGGTTTTGCCACTGGTGAGCCGGCGGGATCAAGTTGTCCAGCACTTTGGCCGAACTCAACACGCCGGGCACTCCGGCGCCGGGATGGGTTCCGGCGCCCAACGAAATAAAGCTGCCCGATGTCATCCGCACGGTTATGAAAACGAAAATAAGCTGATTGACTCAACAAAGGCGCGATGGAAAAGCCGCTTCCCCAATGAGAAAGATAATTGTGTTGGAAATCGACCGGGGTCATGGTGAAATCATGGACCATGTGTTCTGTCAGACCCGGCAAAATCGTGTTGTGCAGTGCTTCGATGATACGTTTCTGGTAACGCGGTCCTTCCGTTTCCCAATCAATGCCACTCTGTAGATTGGGCACCGGAGAAAGCACATAGAAACTGTCGCAACCCGCAGGCGCCATTGAAGGATCGGTGGCAGTTGGGCGATGCAAATAAAGACTGAAATCGTCAGACAACACCTGACGATGAAAGATATTTTTTAATAGCTTTTTATACGTCTGGCCTAACCAAATCGTGTGATGGGCAACATCCGGATATTGTCGGGTGGTACCGAAATAGAGCACGAACAAACCCATTGAATAACGTAGCCGTTCGATACGCTTATCCGACCATTGACGGCGATGCTGCGTGGGGATCAAATGCTTGTAGACGTATGGCGGATCGCCGTTGACCACAACCAAATCGGCCGATAATTGCTGTCCGTTTTCCAGCCGGACGCCACGGGCTTGACCTTGGTCGATCAGAATTTCGCTGACGGTTTCGTTAAGCCGGATATCGATACCGACTTCCGTCATCAACCGCCCCAGACCGGCCACCAACGCGCCTGTACCGCCCATAGCGAAATGCACGCCCCACTTGCGTTCCAGATAATGGATCAGCACATAAATCGAGGTGGTATCAAAGGGATTGCCGCCGACCAACAGCGGTTGCAAACTAAACGCCTGGCGTAGCGCAGGGTGTTTAATATGCGCCGCGACCAAACCGTAAACGGTACGATAACTGCGCAGCGCGAGTAACCGAGGCAATTGCTTGAGCATCTCGCTGAAACGATGAAACGGTTGGTGCGCCAGTTGCGAAAAACCGACCTCGAAGATACGCCGCGACGTTTCGACCAAGCGTAGATACCCATCGCAATCGGCAGGATTAAAGCGGGCGATTTCCGCCAAGGTGTCGTCGACGCTACCCCCGTAATTGAACTGCTGTCCGTTGGGGAAACGAATCCGATACCAGGTGTCGAGGGGTTTCAGTTCGACATAATCACGACTATCCCGCCCAAACAAAGCAAATAATTCATCAATTAGAAAAGGAGCGGTAATTACCGTGGGACCGGCGTCGAATACGAAGTCGCCGCGCCGAAAAACCTGCGCCCTCCCCCCCAACAGCGGAGCCCGATCGACCACAGTAACCTGATAGCCGCGTGCCTTCAGCCGCAGCGCCGCTGCGATACCGCCGAAACCGGCACCAATCACGAGGGCGGATGGCATAGCGTTCCTCCTGATCACGAGTGGCTGAGTCGCCATTCGGATGCCGCTTTAAATTGAAGGCTCGCTTCGGCTAATGTTTGTGCCAGCGGCATGGGTAGTTTTTGCAGGTGTTTGGCAACCCTTGTTTGGACGCTCTCCAACTGATTCAGCGTGTGTTCGAACGCTGTTGACTCGCACAACCGTTTTGCCCAGCGGGTAACGTCTGTTGTAGTGGCTTGGGTACGATCCTGGCGCAGAAAAATCATGAGCTGATCAAGTAGGGGCTGTTGCCGAGAAGCGGCACAGTGCACAAACACCGCATTAACCACTCCGGCGCGCAAATCGGAACCCGCCTCGCGGCCCGCCTTAGAGCCCATGAAATCGCTGAGATCGTCCTGAATTTGATAAGCCACGCCTAGCTGTTCCAGAGTCTTTACCACATCCTCATTAACCGTAGACGGCGCATCCGCCAGCGCCAACGCGCACTCGGCGGGTAAGGCGAAGAATGCACCGGTTTTGGCGCGCACCATAGATTCATAGTCCGCAACCGTGAATTCGGGGGTAAACCGAGCCGAGAGCACCTGCCCGCGAATGCTTTCGGAGATCCTACGCGTAAACAACATCGCCAAGTGTAAGCGCGATTCGGCAGAACTCGGGGTTTCCAACAGCAAACCGTGCGCCTGAGTCAGGAAATAATCGCCCAAATTAAGCGCGATGTCCTCGCCGAAGCGTTTCCACACCGTATATTGACCACGACGCATGGCGTCCTGATCCTGCAAATCATCATGCACCAGCGATGCGTTATGCAATAACTCACAGGCGGCGGCAACGGGAATAATGCGCTCTGCGGGAACGTCTAAACAATACGCAGTTGCCAGCGCCAGTTGGGCGCGAAACTGGCCACCGCCCGCAGCCAAATGATAGCGGGCGCTGATCTGCAACGGGCCGGCTTGACTGGCAACGCGATTG
>JAAUQA010000141.1 GCA_012032855.1 Candidatus Competibacteraceae bacterium | reverse complement strand
TAAAAAGACTAATTAAAGGGGTAATTCAAATCACTCGCCCAGGTCATTAATCGTGTGAATCGTGTGTTGTTATGTTGTTGAACAGATTACATGAAAAGGCTTGATTTTTGCATCCCGCAAATTGGGGATATTGAGTAGGCAGGGGGATTATTTGAACAATTGTCTTGATTCGAAGTCTGGCCGTGTGGCACAGACGTTCGGCTTTATCGGCGGATTCTGTCTTTACACACGCCTTCCACGATCCGCCGGTAAACATGCACCTGAAAATGCAAGCGGCCGGTCGGTTCGTGATACCAGCGTACCCTGAGCGGCGAGCAACGGTCACATCCTGAGGGGGGAGCAGCAACGATCTGCGCCTCGCCAAAACGGCGTTTGCCGTAAACCAATTGCGCGTGGTCGAATACCTGGCCGGATTGATTGCAAGCCGGCGGCGAACCACTCACGTCTAAAGTGCGCTCGCCCTTGTCACCCACCGCGAGGCTGGATTGGTGATCGAACAGCAGAACATCGGATTTAGCTTTAGCGGGTAACGGGCGGCGGTGTTCCCGCGCTGGTTCTATCTGTCGCTTAAGCCGGTGCTTGACGGTGTTACTGTTGCCAGCGTGAGCCTTGATTGATATTCCGACATTTAACGATTTATTGAGATCCGCAATCTGCGCCACCACTCGCGTATCGGTCCAGGATTTACTGGGCAACGCATATTTAAAACCTCCGCCATAATCGGCAATTACTTCGCATTGTTTGCAACTCTTTCCGAAACCGCTGCCGGTGATCGTTATATCGCCGCCCGAACCGGCATTAACCCCGCGAATTACCGGGTCAGCCGCAGCCACACCGGGCATCATCAATGTCAGTAGGCTCAATAATAGACCCGGCAAAATCAGTGAACGTATCTTTTCCATGCACAATAGCGTTACGCCGCTGACTGATCTTGGCTATCCCGTGAATTGGGGATGGTGTAGGTAAATCGGGGAGATCAATGCAAGTGGGGTTGAGTCAAAGGCAAGCGGATACACACCCGAGAACCCTGATCGGTTGAGGCGATTTCCAAACCAGCGGCAATACTGGCTGCGCGACGGCGCATATTATCGAGACCGCGGCCTTTCGTTTGTCGGTCGCCGAAACCGATCCCATCGTCGGCTATTTCAACCAATACATGATCACGACTCTGCGAATCGACATCCACGCCGGTACGCACGGTCAATGTAGTGCGCGCGCATGTTTGATCACATTGGTGATGGCTTCTTGCAGGATACGCATCACTTGCAGCACTTTCTGCGGACCGAATTCCGGAATAGCGGGTACATCTTGAACCTGCCAGTTGACCTGCAGTTGACGGCATTGTAACTGCGGTTGCAAACGGCTGCGCAACATGCCGAGCACAGTAGGAAGATCGTCATCAACCGGTTCCAACGAATCAATCATCAGGCGCAAATCATCCAAAGCCCGCTGCAGCGCTTCGGACACTAAAGTGGGTTCGGTTTGCCCGCTTTGCACCAGCGCCAGAGCGGAGACTAGATGTCCGCCCATACCATCGTGCATATCCCGCATCAGCCGTTCCCGCTCAGTTGCCAATACGTGCTGGTTCTCCAGATTACGGAGTTTTGATAGTTGGTTTCCAGGATTTCACGCGCCGCCTCTACACGACCCTCTAATTCCGCGTTCAAAGCCTCCGATTCATTGAGCGCACTAACGAAGCGTCGTAACAAAATATACGTAAACACCACAATGACCAGCGGCGAAGCATAGTGGATGTAATAGCCTTCCGTTCGCGACCAGAGCCCATTGACCACCAGCCAATCGTGAAAACCGAAAAATAAAATCAGCGCGCCGGGCATCACCAATAACTTGGTTTCCAAATCGCTAAATCCCCAGCGTTGCTTAACGATAAGCAATACGGGATAAGCGCCAGCGGTCAATACCGCGCTTAACCACACTCGATGCACAAACAGGTAGAACCAGGACTCAGGTAATAGCAACAGCAACACTGTGCCCAATATACCGCCGATAAACAGCCCACGTTCAATCTTGGGATGCTCTTGGTTCAAGAACCGGTGCACAAAAACAATCGTGAAGATGACATACCAAGTCAGGGTGATGTGCCGGAACCATTCCCAAGTCAGCGTAGAGAAGGGGATATTCACTACCAGCAGATTCAAATTGTGTACTGACCAAATCAGGCCTGCGGCGGCAAACCAGAGAAACACGGTGTCTCGCCGCCTGAGTACCCACAGCAAACCGGTGAATAAACTCATTAGGGTCATGGCTAGAGTAATCAGTGAAACCAAGGTTACCTTCCAAAGTAACGGGCCTTGAAATACGGTCGCAACTCGTGATCCGGTCCCAGATAAAGTTGTTCGAGCAAGCCATCCTGCCGGGGGTCGGCCTTAATCCGCACGTGTATCTCATTCTCGCCGGGCAATAACAGTCCATTGGGTATGGAAAAATACAGCGGTCGATTCCAATTGCGCGCCACCGGATCGGCAAAATCGCCCCCATCACCCAGCAACTCGCCGTTCAGATAAACTGCGGCGTTCATGTTTACGGTTGGCAAGTACACGCCCCATAAACGGTTGGGCGGCACATTCAAATCCAGAATGGTGCGATACCAGAGGTGGTCTTGCAGGGGTGGGTTTTGAGCCCAATCATGAGGCAGCGTTTGTGCAGTCCCATCGTTAAACTCAGCCGGTGGGTTTGAGCCGCTATAAGCAAGCTGTTCCACCGTATCAATGGTCAGTAAATAATCGGGAAGGTGGTGACTGTGAGAATAGAAAAACGCCAGGATCAAAAGTACCGTCGGCAGGACGAAAGAGGCTAACCAACTAACGCTGGTTTTAAATGTGGCAGCTATTGGCTTGTGGTAAGCCATTGAGACCATCTCAGTGGCTGCTATCGAGTTTGATCAGTCCCATCTGGGTGGCTTCGAACACCGCTTCGCCGCGCGAACGCACCGACAATTTCTGGTAGATTTTCTTGATGTGCGTGGTGATCGTATGCGAAGACACCTTCAGCATATCGGCAATCTCGTTATAGCTGAATCCTTTGGCAATCAACTGCAAGACTTCTTGCTCGCGACCGGTCAGTTTAGGGACATCGGCTGCGTTTTGATGCGGCTGCGGCGCCGGCTCCGACGGGCGTTGAAAACGACGCAACACATGGCGCGCGATAGCCGGGCTGATGGGCGAACCACCGGCCAGCATTTCCATGATCGACTGGCCGATGTAATCGGCGCCGCCGTCCTTAAGCAAATAGCCCGATGCGCCGGCTTCAATAGCGCTGATCACATGCTGCTCGTCGCCGAACACGGTAATCACCATCACTTCGGTGGGCTGTTGATCAGCCTGTACTTCGCGGATCAATTCGATACCATTGCCGTCCGGCAAACCCAGATCGGTTAATAAAACTCGGGGCTGATGTTCGGCCAATACCTGACGGGCAGCACCACAACAATCAACAGCCGCCAGCAAATTGAGCTGCGGATGCCCCTCAATGACGCGCGCCAACCGCTCACGGGTATGCTCGTCGTCTTCTACCAGTAGAACGTCGTGAGTTTGTGTCAACATGTATAAAGTGTATGTCACAAGTGATTGTCTGTCTTTGGCAGCTAATCCTGTGAGCAAATCTCGCAACTGAAACCTGGTCAGCATGACGGCAGAGTGGTTACAGATTAAATCAGATGCGAATAGAATGAAGTCGCCAAACTCATGATTCTAAAACTCCACCATGACATACACTCAGCCCAATCTTACGACTTCAGCACTGGTTACTATTGATACTCAGAACGATTTTACCCTTGCGGGAGCGCCGGCACAGGTGCCGGGAACCCTAGCGATCATACCCAACATGGTTCGGTTACTGCGCTGTTATCGTGAGCTTCGCTTACCCATTATCCATATCGTTCGCATTTATCTACCCGATGGTTCAAACGCCGATCTATGCCGCAGAGCGCTGCTGGAAAGCGGCGCCAAGATTGCGTTGTCCGGTTCTGCAGGCGTTGAACTGGTGAACGATTTAAAGCCACATTCAGCGGTGAATTTAGATGCGGATCAATTGCTCCAGGGCCATATTCAACAGTGGTCCGAGAACGAAGTGGTGATTTACAAACCACGCTGGGGGGCGTTTCATAGGACTCCCTTGTCGGAGCATCTCAAGCATCTCAATGTTGACACCCTACTGTTCTGCGGTTGTAACTTTCCAAATTGTCCGCGCACTTCAATCTACGAAGCCAGTGCGCGCGATTACAAACTCATTTTGGCCGAAGATGCGCTGTCTGGACTCTACGAGAAAGGCAAGCAGGAAATGGAGAATATCGGGGTCGAGGTGGTCTCAACAGAAACCATTCTGGCTGGATTGTCCTGATGCTCGTTCAATGATCGACCGGTCGATACAGAAACTGAGATGATAGCAATCCCCTACAGCATAATCGTGCCGAATTCGCCTTGGATACGACCTTGTAACCGTTTTATAACCCGCATCGCCATGCGCAACGACTCGCCCTCAAGCGGGGTCAGTTCTTCGGGATCAATGAGTTTATCCAGCGCCTGACCTTGGCTTGCCTGGCGTAACTGATGGGCTAAGGTCAAATCCAGTAATTCATCGTAAGCCGCCAATATCGATTCCACAAAAGCGTTATCCAAGCGGCCTTGATGCACGAGGGCGCTGAGTCGGTCACCGGTATTGGTTGCGCTGATTCCCTCGCTGAGCGCGTAAATGCGAGCGGTGTCCGCCAGAATACGGGTCCCGTTGCGTTTAAGATCGATTTTGCCTTTGCGCTCGCCATCACTGGCGGGGACTAATCGATTGAACAAGCCCAGTGCAGGCCCACCGGTGGCGTCGTCTTCCACCATCAATCTAAGCAGTCGGGGTTTGCGCCGGAGTTCTTCAAACAGATGGCTGCGCAATGCCACAGTCAAACTATCATCGCCGTACAAGGTTTCGAAATCGAAAAGATCGTAGACCAACGGGCCCGTTTCTCATTAGGCAGATCGGTGATATTGCTGATCTGCTGCTGCCATTCGTTGAGCGTCTTATGAAAGTCAGGATTGCGAGCCATAATGTCGCCGGTACACCATTCATAGCCGACGTCATCAAGCCGATGGTTGACCCGATCACAAAAGTCCATAAACCAGCGGCGGGTTTCGGGCGCTTCAGTGACCGGATCATCAGCCAGGATAATGCCATTGTCCTGATCAGTGCGGATGATCATTTCTTTGCGTCCCCCGGAACCCATGATCAAAAACGCATATGGCACCGGAGGCTCGCCTTTTCCTTCCTGTTGGATTTCAGCCAGCACCAAATCAATGCAACGACGCTGAATGGCTAAATGGACTTCGCTCAAGGCGCGTACCGCCATGCCCGCGCTGCGGTTGTTCTCGCGCAATTCGTGGGCGATTCGTCCCAGCCGTTCGAAAAAACCCGCAACTCAGAAAAATGCTTCGCATCACCGATTTGTGCGATCACCGAACGTTGATAAGCCATTAACGTATACAGCACATCGGTTTGCGAAATAATGCCGAGCGGTTTCCGATCATCCGTAACAACCAGGTATTTCGCGCCTAAGCGGGCTTGTTCGCCCTGTACTTTCCACATCGGCGCATCAAAGCTGATGCTATGGGCTGCTTCGCAAACGGTGCCGATGACACAATCATTCGGCTGCACTTGTTTGCTGATCATCCCTTCGGCCAAGGTGACGAAAGTAATTAACCCTAACAGTTGTTGCTGATCGTCGACCACCCCTAAACTGCCGATGCGGCGGCGATTCATGATGGCAAAGGCTTGGCGTACCGTGGTTGTGGGACTACAGATCGCTAACGGCGCTTTCATGACGGTGCGGGCCGGCAAGGCCCAAACGCCGGTAACTGGTTGGGTGACGCGACTGCGCAAGCGCTCAGTCAATAAGCGATTCAGCGCATCTAATAATAGCGGGTGACGTTGCTCAAACTCACGCAGTGCACCTTCCGGCACTGCGTAAACCTGAGCATCGCAAAGCGCAGTCACCGTGGAAACATATGGGGTGGATTCAAAATAATTGTTTACCCCTAAAACCGTACCCGGCTGCAATAACATGACAGGTTGATCAGGGTGGTGTGATTCCAACTGCCCCGTATGCAGCACGAATACTGCCTTCCGATAGACTTGTCCAGCCGTGAACAAAGTCTGGCCGGCTGGAAGTGTCAATAGATCGGCGCGATCGGCGAGTTCAGTGAGTATATCCGCCGGCAATTCCCGAAAGGCGATAACCAGACTGTGTAGAGCGGTCGGATCAGCAATAGATGTCATGGCGAGCGTGAAAAAACCCGAATCAGCATATCCAGGCAGGATATTTGCATAATAACCGGCAGTCATCTTAATCAGGTGTGTTGCCTCTAACCCATGCCCTGCCGATGAACCGAAATGCACTGCGATACCTAAGATAGACGTTATGAACTATGAAATGTTTATTCCTTCAAATGGTTAAATGCCTATCCCAGGCTAAGGGGGTCTTATGGCGAAGTTTTTCAGCCCACCCGATAACAGCGATGTCCAAACTGTAGTCGATACCGCTTCAGTATTACACGTCTCCGAATTTGACGTGTTTCGCTTGGCTTATGAAAAATGGTTTGGACATCCTGCCGCGCACACAGAAATTGATAAAGATTTTACTCAATACATGAATCGGGAAATTGTCCCCATGTGGGTGCGGGCGTTCACCCGCCAAGTGCGTAGACTGAGCGGAGCAGGGCTGCTGAATTTGCGCGAGTTCGGTATTGAGCCGGCACCATCGGCGACCTATCGGACCGCCTTATTAGGGGGAATGGCGTTTGCCCTTATCGTCATGGTGGTCGTGTTGCTGGTATACTTTGCTGTCCAAGGAACTGAATTTGTGGCAGCCACGGGATGCCGCCTTCCCCCGTGTTATTAAACCACCGTCATTAGGAAACGCATTGATCGATTGGATATTAGTGATAGTCACCGGAGCCATCGCCTTGCATGGCCTGACCTACCGGGATGATAACGGGGAAAAAGAATGGGGGCATCTGTTTTTCGGCTGTATCGCCCTGGTGTTTTGCCTGCGTTTCCTGTTCGCCGATATTTTAGGCGTCGTGCAATTCTAGCTGCGAACCCGTTCATTGCCCTGCATTCCGCTCAACCGCGGCCGGGATGACCGGTGTTTGCGAACGCACATCCTGATTTTGCGCGCGATGGCGCAGCAGGTGATCCAATAACACGATGGCCATCATCGCTTCCGCAATCGGGGTTGCGCGAATGCCGACACACGGATCGTGGCGACCTTTGGTAATCACCTCGACGGCTTCTCCTTGCAAATTCACGCTACGCCCCGGCAGCCGAATGCTGGAAGTCGGTTTTAGCGCGATACTGGCGACGATGTCCTGACCGGTCGAAATACCGCCTAGAATTCCTCCGGCGTTGTTACTGAGAAAGCCTTGCGGGGTCATTTCATCACGATGCTCCGTGCCGCGTTGTTCAACGCTGGCAAAACCGGCGCCGATTTCCACCCCTTTAACCGCATTGATGCTCATCAGAGCATGGGCCAAATCGGCATCCAAACGATCAAACACCGGCTCTCCCCAACCGGGAGGCACGCCTTTAGCCACTACCGTAACCCGTGCGCCGATGGAATCACCGGATTTGCGCAGCGCATCCATAAA
>JAAUQA010000140.1 GCA_012032855.1 Candidatus Competibacteraceae bacterium | reverse complement strand
GTTTTGGTTTAGGTATCTGCTCTAGTGGTCGGGGGTTTACCCGCTCTGGCCCAGGACTCTGCGCCGGAGCAGTCGACCGACGAGCCTATGGCTGATCAACCAAAAACACCTTGAGCAAGCCATCGACAGGCTGACCGATATTCATCAGTCTTTGTCCGAGAAACGCCCTACTCTCAACGAATTGAAACAACAGCTCAAGAAGGTGCGTGAAGAAGAACGCAAGCAGGAATTACAAGAGGATCTCACCGATCTGCAAAAAAAAATCCAGCGTTGAACGATTCTTTCGAACGAATTGCCGTCGGTGGTCTCGACTTGTCTGTTTTCTCGGAAGAACCTGAAGCAGTGTTCAATTGGCAAGAAGAACTCATTGAGATTACTCGGCCGGTGCTCAGCAGCCTCAGGGAACTCACCGACAAACCGCGCAAGATTGAGCAATTGCGCAGTCAAATCAACCGTCAGGAAGACCAGCTTGAGGTTATCGACAAAGCGCTCGACTCGATAACGGCCTTTCAAGGACACGCATTACCTGCCCCGATCGATGAAAAACTCAACGCGCTTGCCACCGATTGGCACCAGCGTCGCAACGATATTGAGCAGGAACTGGAAAATGCCAGATTTCAACTGGCCAGCCTCCAGGGTAACAACGTGTCTTCCCTGGAAGCCGTTCAAATCGCGTTCAACGATTTTCTCCGCGGCCGGGGATTGACGCTGGGTTTGGCGATGTTGGCTCTTATCACTGTCTGGTTGTTCATGCGTACCTTGCTGTGGGTCCATGAAAAAGCCGGTAACCGGCGAAACCAGAAGCAACGGATCAAGAAAGCCCGTTTAATCCGCTACAGTTACCGTCTACTCACCGGGGTTTTCGCTGTCTTTGCGGTGCTGATCGTGTTTTATCTCCGCAGCGATTTGCTGCTGTTGGTCTTGGCGATACTCGCCCTGGTGGTGCTGGGTTTGGGACTGCGCCAAACCTTGCCGCGTTACCTCACTGAAATCCGCTTGCTGTTGGACGTCGGGCCGGTACGCACCGGGGAACGGGTGATCTACAACGGAGTACCGTTGCAGGTCAAATCGATTAACGTGTATTCGGTGTTGCGCAACCCGGATTGGAAGGCGTGATTCGCTTGCCGCTGGCGATGCTTAACGAGCTGATATCACGCCCTTGCGGCGCTGAACCTTGGTTTCCCTGCCGAGTAGGAGAATATGTCCTATTGCCCGATGGTCGCTTGGGTTTGATACTTCGTCAAACCTTGGATCAGGTGCAGCTCAAGGTAGTCGGTAGTGTCGTTCATTATCCAACCGCCGATTTCTTCCAGCTCAATGCACGCAACCTGTCGCGCCAAGGTTTCAGTCTTGCCGTCCAGTTCGGTATCGACTATCGTCATCAGGCGATCTGTCTGGACAAGGTCCCGCAGCGCTTCCAACAAGCGCTTATTACCGCGTTTGAAAACGCCGGACTGGCTGAACAGGTGGAAGATATTGCGGTGGAATTCAAGGAAGCCGGGGCCAATTCTCTGGATTATTTGCTCTATCTCACCATGAAAGGCGAAGCAGCGAGTGCGTATTTCAAAATCGGGCGGTTGGTGCAACAAACCTGCGTGGCGGTGTGTAACGAGGAAAATTGGGTTATCCCATTCGGCCAGTTGACCATCCACCAAGGCGACGGGTTCGAGACGCTGCGAGCGAGTCCAGCCTTGATCGCGGGTGCTCATCCCCATTAAAACAACCCATCCCTTGTGGAGAAATAAGCGTATGCCACATTCGATACCTACCCTGATCACCTTCATCTTGCTGACTTTCGGTATCACCGCTCCTGTCATAGCACAGGAGCAACTGGACCGTCCTACGGGCGAGGTCATCTTGGCGATTACCGGCGCCATCAGTCGGACCAATGCACCCGGCAAGGCGGAATTCGATCTCGCCATGCTGCAAGCACTAGGTGTGGAGCAACGACGACGGACCACGCCCTGGACCGATGGCATTCAAGAATTCGATGGCGTTTTAATGCGTGATGTCATGAAAGCGGTCGGCGCGACCGGCCAAGAAGTGCTCGCTTCGGCGTTGAATGACTATGCCATCACCATCCCGCTGGACGATTTTACCCAATATCCGATTTTGTTGGCGTTTGCGGCGAACGGCAAGGCACTGACTCGCCGTGACAAAGGTCCGCTGTGGATAATTTATCCAACCGAGGAATTCCCGGAGACAAACACTGCCACCCATATCGCCCGCTCGATCTGGCAGCTGTACCATCTCGAAGTGCGATGAGTTACCGCCGTCAGCTCGTTTACAGTCTGCTCACGTTGATTGTTACTGTCTTTACGGTCAGTGTGCTGACCAGTATTAGCCGTTTGAGTAGCTTACAGAACCAATTGACCGTCACGCCGCCGGCAGAGGGGTTTTGGGCTGTCAGCCAAGCGGAGTTCGAACTGTTGCGTTTGCTTGAAGCACTGAAAGTGGGTCCCTCTACCCAGTCCGGACTGAACCGAGCGAGTCGCAAAACGGTTCGACATATTCTGGAGTCGCGTGGTCATTTTGGAGGACGGCGAAGTTGGGAAGTGGGCTAGCAGCTTTAATCAATACGATACCACCTTGCGTAACCTGAGGCAGGCGCTTGAGGAAGCCGATTCGTTGTTACCCGCCATCCAGCAAGGTGAAATGGCAGCGGTGACAAAGATGTACGATTTATTTAAGCCGATGACCCAGCCACTGCACGAAATGATCCTAGCACTATCACTGCTTGAGATTGAGACCAAAATAACGATGCGCAATACCGTCCAGCAGGAATTACATGCCATCGTTGTTTATCTGATGGGTATTTTGTTCTGTGGCACGATCATTGTGCTTTTGCTGGTGTGGCAGATGCGCACTACGGCCCGGGAAACCTTTGGTCGTCAGCAAGCCCAGGACGCGTTTCAACAGAGCGAAGCGCGATTCCGGATCATCACCGAAACTTCGCCTGCAGCTATCCTGATCAGCCGTCTCAGCGATGGCAAAATCCTGTTCTGCAATCCGGCCGCCAGTGAACTCATTCTTATGCCTCAGCAAGCATTGCTCGGTCGGTTGGATAGAGACTTGTATTGCCAAGAAAAAGAACGTCGCGCCTTAATCCAGGTGGTGCAAAGTCAAGGCCGAATACGCAATAATGAGATTTCCTTCAACAGGGCTGACAACACCACTTTTTGGGGGCTCACTTCCGCCGATTTACTCGATTTGGACGGTCAATCGGCCATGCTATTGGTAATCGTTGATATTACCGAACGAAAATATGCTGAACAGGCATTGCGTCAGGCCAAGGACGCCGCAGAAGCAGCCAATCGCGCCAAATCGGATTTCCTGGCCAATATGAGTCACGAAATTCGCACGCCCATGAATGCAATCGTGGGCATGACCGATCTGGTCTTGGACTCTGAGTTGACTGAGGAGCAGCGCGAGTATCTGTCGTTGGTCAAGTCCTCGGTTGACGCCTTATTAATCATCATCAACGAAATTCTCGATTTCTCGAAGATCGAAGCCGGGAGACTATGCCTCAACACAACCGCTTTTCAACTGCGCACGCTGCTTGCGGAGACGGTCAAAGCGCTGACTGTGCGCGCCGAACAAACAGGATTGAAGGTGTGTTGCAGCATAGCTCCCGATGTGCCGGATGCCGTGATCGGCGACCCCGGTCGGTTGCGACAAATTCTTATCAACTTGTTCGGTAATGCGATTAAATTCACGGAATCCGGAGAAATCCAGCTGCAGGTGACGGCGGAGTCAGGCACTGCCGATCAAATAATATTGCGATTCGCCGTCCAGGATACCGGTATCGGCATTCCCATAGACAAACAGCAGGTTATCTTCGCACCTTTCACACAAGCAGAGGGATTCGCTACCCGTCGCTTCGGCGGCACCGGCTTAGGATTAGCGATTTGCAAGCATCTCGTGGATATGATGGGCGGGCGCATCTGGGTCGAGAGCGAACCCGGTAAAGGGAGTACGTTCTTTTTCACGGTTGATTTTGAGCGCCAACCTGCCGTTGTTGAAGCGACCCACGCCGAAATGCCCACTCCCTTGCCCGATGTGGAGTCACGGATAGCCGAGCCGAAACACCGATCCGACCCAAACCAACGGACTCTGTCCGTGTTGCTGGCCGAGGATAATCCGATTAATCAGTTGCTTGCTGTCACCGTTTTGGAAAAGCAAGGCCACCGGGTTAGCGTCGTTCATAATGGTCTTGAAGCCGTTGCCCTGCACGAACAGAACCACTTTGATGTCATATTGATGGATATTCAAATGCCGGAAATGGATGGTTTCCAAGCAACCGCGCTGATCCGTGCTCACGAAAGTCGCACAGATCGGCATACTCCCATCGTCGCCATGACGGCCCATGCCATGAAAGGCGATAGAGAACTCTGTCTGGCCAAGGGGATGGATGACTATATTGCCAAGCCCGTTAAAGCGGCACAATTAGTGGAGTTGCTGGGTAATATCCCAAAACGGGGTCACCAAAACGGGGTCAGGTCTTTCTATAACAGTTAACACAAAATCACGTACTCCACACCCGTGGCGGTATCACTCCCTTGCTCAGCACCTCTTCTCGAATCACAGTCCAGGCTTGACCGAACAAAAACCGTGCGCGTTCGGTGGATGGACCTAGATAGCGGCATAACAATACTCCATCCAATCCGGTCACGCCGACCAACTCATCCGGTTGCGTATCAGCCACCGCATCACGTACTTTGGCGAGCAACTCTACCCGTCGGGTCACACAAAATAGACTGGCGATAACCGGCTGTCCGCGCAGACCCCAAGGGGCGTTCAGCACATCGCCCGAGTAACGGCCCTGTTCGATATAAAGCGGTAAGCCGTCATGCCTGATTTCAATCCGCTGGTGGAAAAAACCCTCGGTAAACCGCTCATCTGCCGCTGGTCGTCCCAGGCAGACAATATCCCAGCCGATGAAATTCGCATTCCCTGTCAAATCCACCTGAATCGTGCTGTTCACCCGCGCATTCTGAAACACGACTGTTTCCTGCGGCAACCATTCCAGCACAGCACCATCAGCTACCCGCAAGTTCGAGGTCTGACGGGCGACGTCACCACCACTGCGATAAAACTTTCCAGCCGATGGGGTAGTCAGCAAAGCCCGAGCACCGGCATCAAGCTCGGTTTGAATAATCAGTTCATCGCCGCCGACAACTCCGCCGGGGGGATGCAAGATGTAAACATGACAAGTCCCGTCATTCTCCGGTAAGAAAGGACGCTGTACCTGAAGCGGTCCCGCGTGTCGGCAGTGCTGCAAAACAGTCCGTTGACCGGAACGGCAAAAACCCAACTCAAGCTTGGCCTGCCAACCCGGACACATGAATTCAGCAGCGTTTTTCATGAAACGAACTCATTCGCGGCTACCCAGTGCTGCAGGAACGGACGCACCGTCCCGACCAAATAAACCGAACCCGCTACGCAGAGCAACTCATCGGATGCCGGTGCGCTAAAAACACTTTGCACAGCCTCCACCGGATCAGGGATAACCTGTACTGACAGATCGGGAAATAACTGATGAAAAAAACCGGCCAATGATGCCGGTGGCCGTGAACGTTGGACGTTGGCTTGAGTAACTGTCACCGTTGCGAAATTTGGAAAGAGACTGTGACCGATAGCAGCCCAATTTTTATCCTGCGATAAAGACAAGATCAAATGCTTGCGCGGCGCTGGAATACGTCCTAATACTATGGCCAATGCCCGAGCCGACTGAGGCGTATGCGCAACATCAAGCACTATCCAGGGTCGACGGCTCAGCAATTCGCAGCGCCCCGGCAACGACGCACGGGCAAGCCCCCGACTAGCCGCTTGGGCCAGATCAATGTGAGGTATATCCAGCTGTTGTACACAAGCGACAGCCAGTGCGGCGTTTTCCGCCGACTGTCGACCGAGAGTCGGTAAAGTTGCTCGTACCTGCAGTTTGCCGATCGCAATCCGCGCATCGGTAAGCCAATCGTCCCGAGCACGTGTCCGCAAACGCAATTCCCGGCCAAGTTGAATCAGCGGAGCGTCTGCCGCTTGCGCCCGATTGGTAACCACCTGAGCTGCCGGAGTCGGCAAGCGACCGGTCACCACCGGAATATTAGGTTTTATGATGCCGGCCTTCTCGCGGGCGATGGCGGCCAGTGTCCGCCCCAACTTATCAGTGTGCTCAAGCTCAATATGAGTGATACAGGTCACGCGCGGTTGGACGATATTGGTAGCATCCAGCCGTCCACCCAGGCCAGTCTCCACAATCGAGTAATCGACGTCTTGTTCTTGGAACAAGAGCAGTGCAGCAGCAGTAGCGACATCGAAAAAAACCCAGCGGGTCTTCGGGATAATCAGTTTGTAACCCGAGCACATGAGAGCGTAGCCGTTCCAACACAGCCATGAAACCCAGATCGTCGACAGCTTGACCGTCGATGCGAAACCGCTCTTGCCAGTGTTGTAAATGCGGTGAGGTAAACGTTCCCACCCGCTTTCCACAGTTCAATAACACCGCTTCAGCCAACAGTGCCGTGGAGCCTTTGCCTTTGGAACCGGCGATATGAATGACTTGAAGCGATTGCTGTGGATTACCCACTTTATCCAGTAAGCGCCGAATGGCCGTTTGAGCCGGCCTGAGGGCATAAGGCCGAGCATCGGCATGGATAAGCCCGGTCAAGAACGCGTCGGCCTGAGCAGCGCACTGAATCGGACTGTCTCCGACTTGTGACTGGCAGGCTGACTCAGGCGTGTTAATGAACCAGTTCATACAGTGGTTCGGGTAAGGAAACGCCGTGCTGTCGACAGGCCGCTACCACCGTGTTCAATAATAGGCAGGCAATGGTCATCGGGCCGACACCACCCGGCACCGGGGTGATTGCGCCTACGCTGCGAACGGCTGAGGCGAAATTCACATCTCCGACCAAGCGGGCCGGTTCTCCCTCAATCCGGTTAATACCCACGTCAAGTACCGTAGCTCCTGGTTTGAGCCAATCGCCTTGGACCAACTGCGGTCGACCTACCGCCGCGACCAGAATATCGGCTTGGCGACAGCGATCGACCAAATCGCGGGTATGCGAATGGGCGATGGTTACGGTACAGTTCTCCCGCAGCAGTAGTGCGGCCATGGGTTTACCGACGATATTGGAACGTCCCAAAACCAACGCGTGCAAACCCGCGAGTTCGGCTTGGACGTTTTTCAGCAACAGCAGACAACCCAGCGGCGTACAGGGGATGAAACCGATACCACCGCTCAGCAACCGGCCCAAGTTGAGTGGATGAAATCCATCGACATCTTTGCGGGGGTCAATGGCTTCGATCACCGCTTGCGGGTCGATGTGGTCAGGTAACGGCAATTGCACCAAAATCCCATGCACTGCCACGGTCTTTGGTTGAGCCGGGTAAGCAGGGTCAAATAAATGCGCCTGAGACGTGTGCACAGGTAACCGGTGCTCACAGGACGCAATACCCACCTCTTCGGCTTGGCGGGTTTTATTCCGCACGGTAAACTTGGCTGGCGGGATGCTCACCGACCAACACGACGGCTAAACCCGGGGTAATACCCTGGGTGTTCCGTAAGTACACGGTTTGCTGAGCGATAATGCCACGCAGTTGAGCGGCAAAACCCTTGCCATCGATAATTTCAGCCATGATGTATCCGGTGAATGATTAAAAAAGTTAGCCGCCATGATTGGTTAGGCCACACTGGGGATGAACTCCGAATTCCGGACC
>JAAUQA010000139.1 GCA_012032855.1 Candidatus Competibacteraceae bacterium | reverse complement strand
GCAAAGCGCCTCCCATCGCCAACGGCACGGTCAGCATGATGACAAACGGATGGAGATAGCTTTCAAATTGCGCGGCGAGCACCAAAAATACCACCACCAGCCCCAGCGCAAAAACAAACAGGATGGAACTGCCGGCGCTTTGAAAATCCTGGGATTGTCCCTTGTAATCAATGATGACATTGCCGGGCAGAGTGTCGCGGGCCAAGTTCTCTAGATAATCCAACGCCGCACCCAGCGTCAAACCGTCCGCCAGATTGGCTTCCAAGGTGAGGGCGCGCACGCGATTGTAGCGGTTTAAACTGACCGAATCGGCCGATTCGCCCACCCTCACCAGGTTGGATAGTGGAATCAAGCGGCCGCTGCGCTCCGAACGCACGTAAATGTTTTCCAAACTGGTCGGGGTGCGTTGGGCATCCCGCTCGCCTTCGACAATGACATCGTATTCCTCACCGGCTTCGATATAAGTGGTTACTCGACGCGAGCCTAGCATGGTTTCCAGGGTGCGACCGATGGTACTGATCGTCACCCCCAATTCGGCAGCGCGATCGTAATCAATGGCTACCTCCAATTGCGGCTTGGTTTCCTTGTAATCCCAATCAATTTCGGTCAGGCCCGGATTATTTTGCTCAATCTGCGCCAGCAGACTGTCGCGCCATTCGGTAAGCTCTTCATAAGTTCCACCACCGATGACGAACTGCACCGGCTTTTGGGTACGGCTACCGAAGCCCTGTCGCATCACCGGGAAGGCTTGCACTCCGGATAAATCACTCAGCCGCCCGCGTACATCGTCCATCATCGCCCAGCCGGAACGGCGCTCGCCCCAATCATTGAGCACCAGAATCACAATCCCGCTGTTAAAGCTGGTCAGGTTGCCGAAAGATCGCGGCGAGCGCACCAACAGCCGGGTCACTTCGCCGTTTTCTACCAATGGCGTTAGCCGCCGCTCGGTTTCATCCATGTAATCGCGCATGTAGGTGTGGGAAGCTCCTTCGGGGCCGTTCACTAGGACAAAGAACACGCCCCGGTCTTCCTTAGGCGTATATTCGCTAGGCAAGGACTGGAACAACCACGCGGCGCCCGCCAGAATGGCGAAGAACAGCAGCACTACCACCCAGCTATGGGCCAAGGCACCCCGCAGCAGTACACCGTAACCACGCCGCAGCGCATTGAATGCGCGGTCCACGGCGCGACTGACAATGGACCCGTGGGCACTGTTGGGCAGCACCTTCGAAGCCAACATAGGCGACAGAGACAGCGCGACGAAGCTGGAGAAAGTCACCGCCGCTGCCATTGTCAGCGCAAACTCGGAAAACAACCGGCCCAAATCCCCTTCTAAAAAGGCCAGCGGAACAAACACCGCCACCAAAACCAGGGTCGTGGCGATCACTGCAAAACCGACCTGTCGGCTACCCTTGAACGCCGCCACCAGCCGGGATTCGCCGTAGGTTTCCATGCGCCGATGAATGTTTTCTAGGACCACGATAGCGTCGTCCACTACCAGACCGATAGCCAACACCAGCGCCAGCAGGGTCAGCAGGTTGATGGTGAACCCCAACATCAGCAGCACGATGAAGGTCGCCACCAGCGACACCGGCACGGCCACGGCGGGAACCAGGGTCGCCCGCACACTGCCCAGAAACAGATAGATGACTAACACGACCAGTCCGACAGCGATGAACAGGGTTTTATAGACTTCAGAGATGGCTCGTTCCACGAACACCGAAGCATCGAAGCTTTGCTTAATCGCCATACCTTCGGGCAGGGTAGGGTTAAGACGCGCCGCTTCCGCCTTGGCGGCCTGGGCTACGGTCAGGGTGTTAGCAGTGGACTGCTTGATGACCCCAATGCCGACCATCGGTACGCTGTTGCCACGAAAAAAGGTGCGATCTTCCGCCGGGCTGCGTTCTACCCGGGCCACATCACCCAGTCGCACTAGATAACCATCGGCCTCGCCTCGGGACAACACCAGTTGAGAAAAATCATCCGCACTACGAAAGGCACGCGGCACCCGCACGGTGAATTGCCGGTCTCGGGATTCGATGCTACCCGCCGGTAGTTCCACGTTCTCGGCTCGCAGGGCTTGTTCCACATCGGTCACGGTCAGTCCCCGTGCCGCCAATTCGCTTCGTTCGATCCAGATACGCATGGCGTAGGTTTGTGCGCCGCCGATCCGCACCCGCGCCACCCCGTCCAACACCGAAAACCGATCCGCCAGATAGCGGTTGGCATAATCGGTCAGTTCCGGTACGGTCAGGCGGTCGCTCACCAGATTGAGCCACATGATCACGTCTTCGTTGCTGTCCACCTTTTGGATCTCCGGTGGATCGGCTTCGTCCGGCAGATCGTCAGCCACCCGGGACACGCGGTCACGGATGTCGTTGGCCGCTGCTTCGATGTCCCGGCCCACCGCGAATTCAACGTTGATTTGCGAGCGGCCGTCCTCGCTTTCCGAGGAAATGAAACGGATGCCTTCCACGCCGGCAATACGGTCTTCGATAACCTGGGTGATGCGCGTTTCGACGACACTAGCAGCAGCGCCGGGATAGGCCGTCTCAATAGATACCACTGGTGGGTCGATGTCGGGGTATTCGCGTAACGGTAAGCGGTCGAAAGCCACCAAACCGAAAGCGATGAGCAGCAGCGAAAGTACCGAAGCGAAGACCGGGCGTTAACCGAAATATCCGACAAGATCATGGCTTGGTCTCACCGTCCGCTGCGTCGTTCAGCATAGCTTGAAGGTCTTGAGTGCCATCATCAACGGCTTGAATAACCACGTTCTGGCCAGGCCGAACCCGGGTAGTACCGTGGGTAATCACTTTGTCACCCGCTTGCAATCCGCTAACGACCTCGACTTCGCCGGGTCGTCGTGTCCCGGTCTGAATTTCCCGCCGCTCGACTAGATTATCCTGAGCTTCGTCTACGACCAGCACATACTGGGCTTGGCCCAACGGCACTAAAGCACTTTCGGGAATAACCAAAGCATCGCGGGGATTTTTCAGCAGTTCCACCTGCATCAACAGCCCCGGCTTGAGGATGCGATCGGGGTTTGGCAACACCGCCCGCACTAGAATGGACCGCGTCACCGGATCTACCCGGCTGTCGATACCGGTGACTTTTCCGGTGAATTCCCGGTTGCCATAAGCTCGCGCCTTCGCGGTGATGGATAACCCTGTCTGCAGCGTACTCAGAAAGGTGCTGGGTACGGGAAACTCCAGTTTCATTGGGTCGATGTCATCCAACGTCGTAATCAGATCGCCGGGTTCGACCAAAGCGCCTAGGCTGATATTACGCAGCCCTAGGACCCCGGCAAAAGGCGCTTTTATTAAGCGATCAGCTAATCTCGATTCAATCGCGGTCAAACGCGCCCGCGCCGTTTCCCATTCCCGCCGTCGTTCATCCAACAATGAGCGCGAAGCAGTGCCCCTGGTTGCCAGTGACTGTACCCGTTGGAATTGGCTACGGGTTTCGGCAACCAGCGATTGAGCTTCTTCCAGCAAAGCGTGTTCCTCGGCACTGGTCATCTCCAACAAGATTTTGCCTGTAGCCACGGTGTCGCCGTCATCGAAATGAATGGCGGTTACGGTTTCCGTAACAGAGGCGGTCAAATTAACTGATTCGTTAGCGCGAAGGGTTCCGAGCGCTTCGACCCGGTCTTCAATGGGCTGAATATGGGCTTCGGCGACAATGACCGGCGTCGGTGGCCGCGCGGCAAAGATCGGCTGAAGAGCTAAAAAAAGAACGAGGACGATGAACAGCGTTCGAGCAAACGTGATAAGTCGGCTGGCGGTCATGGCTTGGAGCCTGTACGAAATCTCCCCTCTCCCTCCGGGAGAGGAGCTTGGGGGGTGAGGGAAGCTGATTCAGGCAGCTAAGTTCTCTCACCTAACCCTCTCCCAAAGGGAGAGGGGACTCTGTGCCAGTGGGACATCCGGTACAGAGCGGAGTTCAAAGCCTCCACTCTGCCGATCTATAACTTTAGGCCGTCTTTTTCTTCTTGGGCATATACAAATCGGTAATCGTTCCTTCGAACGCTTCCGCCGCCATGCCGATGGTTTCGGACAGGGTGGGATGAGGATGTATGGTCATGCCGATGTCGGCAGCATCACAGCCCATTTCGATGGCTAATGCCCCTTCCGCGATGAGATCGCCGGCACTGGGACCGACGATGCCCATGCCGATAATGCGGTGGCTGTCTTCGTCGAAGATGATCTTGGTCATTCCCTCGTCGCGGCCCAAGGCCAGCGAACGACCGCTAGCCGCCCACGGAAAAACGCCTTTGCCGTAATTAATGCCCTGTTCCTTGGCTTCGATTTCGGTAACGCCGACCCAAGCGACTTCCGGGTCGGTATACGCCACCGACGGAATCACCCGCGCATCGAAATGGCTTTTCATGCCGGCGCACACTTCTGCGGCCACATGACCTTCGTGCACCGCTTTTATGAGCTAACATCGGTTGTCCGATGATGTCACCGATGGCGCAGATATGCCGCACATTGGTGCGCATCTGCTTGTCCACTGCGATAAAGCCGCGTTCGTCCACGTTCACCCCGGCTTTTTCCGCGCCGATGCGTTTACCGTTGGGGGTACGGCCTACGGCGACCAGGATCATATCGTACAGTTGCGGTTCAGGGGTTTTGTCGCCTTCGAAGGTGACGCGCAGTCCTTCTTCCTGAGCTTCCACCTGGGTAACCTTGGTTTTGAGCAGAATCTGTTCGTAACGCTTTTCGACCCGTTTCTGGAAGGGACGGACAATATCGCGATCTGCCCCCAGCATCAATCCATCGAACATTTCCGCCACGGTAATTTGGGTACCCAGCGCGTAGTAAACCGTAGCCATCTCCAAGCCGATGATGCCGCCACCGATCACCAACATGCGTTTGGGAATCGCGCGTAGTTCCAAAGCACCAGTGGAATCGACGATGCGGGGATCGTCGGGAATGAACGGCAATTTCACGGGCTGAGAACCGGCTGCGATAATGGCCTGTTCGAAATGAATAACGGTACGCGTGCCGTCACTAACCGCGACTTCCAAGTGATTGGGGTCGAGGAATTGTCCGACACCTTGCACGACTTGTACCTTGCGCTGTTTGGCCAATCCTTTGAGACCACCGGTTAGTTTGCCGACGACGCCGTCTTTCCAACCGCGTAACGCGTCAAGATCAATGTCCGGTTGAGCGAATTTCAGCCCGTGGCTGGCAAAATCTTTGGTCTCGTCGATCACTTTGGCGGCATGCAGCAAGGCCTTAGACGGAATACACCCGACATTCAAACACACGCCACCCAGGGTGGGGTAGCGTTCCACCAGCACGGTTTTCCGGCCCAGATCGGCGGCGCGAAATGCCGCGCTGTACCCGCCAGGTCCGGAACCCAGCACGACCACTTGGGCTTGAATATCCGCGTTGCCGCTATAACTGCCCGCCGGTACCGAAGGACTAGGTTTCGGGTTGGACCGTTCCGGTTGTACGGGCGCTTGTTGTTCCGCCACTTCCAGCAGCACAATGGGATCGCCTTCCGAGACCTTGTCGCCCTTTTTGATGTGGATTTCCTTGACCGTTCCGGCCTTGGGAGCGGGAACTTCCATGCTGGCCTTGTCGCTTTCCAGGCTAATTAACGGATCCTCGGCGGCGACGGAATCACCGACCGAGACCAGAACTTCGATGACATCGACATTTTTAAAATCACCGATGTCGGGCACTGTGATTGTTTCAGTCTTGTTCATGATGGACGGTGGCCGGTTGTTGATGGGAGGTGGGAGGGCTAAAAAAGCCAAAGAGGCGTGACCCCCTTGGCTTTTTGAGTGGAAACAATTACATCTCGCCGACTGAGCGGAAGATTGAAGGTTCCTCGGTAAGCGGTTCGGAAGCTTGCATGGTTTCGGCCTTTACGATCAGCATCAGATCGGTTCCGCCCTCGACCGACCGACCGTCTTCATGGCTGATTTTAAAACCTTCTGGAATTTTCAGCGAGATCATGACATTGCCGGCTTTTTCTTCGGCAGTATAGGTGCCCTTGTCATTGAACGGCATGTTTTCGGCGTCGGCTTTGTCAGCTTCCTCCTCGCTCATCAGGGTGATGAGACTGCCAGGAATGGCGATAGTCTTGCCGGCCATCACCATGGCGCCTTCCGGGGTAGTGATGGTGACTCCATCCGGCACGATGAACATGTATTCGCGCATCTTGTCGCCTGTGCCAGGACCGGTAAAGACAGTGGTCTTATCCTGGAACTGGCCGAACGCCACGCTGCTGATCATGAGGGTCAACAAAAATCCCAAAAGACGGACAGAGAATAATTTCATGTGTTAATACCCTTGTTAGTTGAAAAGCTGAAAGTTTGTTTGACCGAATGCTCCTCCGGTAAACAATAGGAATTTTAACCTACCCGCTGACAATATCCCACTACACAGTCGAACAGCGTGTCGGAGCGAGCAATCAAAAGTTCAAGTGACCAGTTTTTGTAGATACCGTCTTGTTGGTAAAGTCTCCCACAAGGTTTGCGGCTGGAAGGTGGTGTTATGTTAAGCATAACACACCTTCCAGCCGCAAACTCTTCAGGGGGGCTTGAATAACAAGACGGTATCTACATGGCTACCTGGCTACGGTGTCGTTGTCGAGGTAGTCGTCGTAGTCGATGTGCCTAACTCGTTGAGTCTATTCTGTATCTGCTCAAGCTGATTCTACAATAACGAAGTAGCTAACCGCCGCGAGCCGTACCGTCGGTGTTGTAGGTAAACGTGGTCGTCTCGCCGCTCGTGGTCGCGGTTTGGAGCCGCCCATCGGGATCGCAGGTATAGGCAGTGTTGCCGACTTGCAGGAGCTTATGGTCATCGTCATAAGCGAAAGAACCTGTCGGCAAGTTACTACCGGTCAGGGCATTGGTCATGGCCACACGATTGCCGACTGCATCGTAGCTGTAGGTTTCGACCAACATGCCGTCGCGCTCGACCTCGATGAGTTGGCCAACCACATCATACGCGTAGCACCAGACCTGAGTCGTGGTCCCGATGGTTTCGGTCTTGGTTTCAATGCGTCCGAGCACATTCGTAAAGTGTACGACACATCGTAAAGTGTTGATAAACCATGGCTGGCAACCACACTCTGCGTGTTGGCGAACGAGTGCTATAGCTGATTTTCGAAATCACCGTCGGTGATCTGAGTTAACAGCCCATTCTGCAGATCGCGGCTCAGCGCCAGGTTCCCGACACCGGTGAGCAGGCCATCGGTATCGTAGGTAACCGGTAACATCTGGCCGGCATAGGCGATTTCAGAAACGCGGAGATCATTGTCGTAGGCGTAAGTGACCGCTTGTTCGACTAACCCGCTCCCGGCTGTCTCGGTGAGGGAACCGGCGACGCCGTTGCCCGCGGTGCTCGCCTTAACCCTGACCCGCCACGGAGCGGATGGGCATAGCGTGTCGATCCACGGCGAGCCAGATGCCATGCACTGGCGCTGGGCGTTGGACCTGCTGCAAGAGGCGGGACTCCCGCGGTGGTGTTGCGGATCAGTGGGCAAACCCCGCTGAAGAGCACCCAGCATCTGCTGGAGCGGCTCCGGTGTAATACCTGCGGCAGTTACTTTACCGCGGCGTTACCGGAAGCCATCCAGCAGGACGGCCCGGCGGAGCAGACCTATGGCTACAGCGCCCGCGCGCTGATGGCGATCCAAAAGTACTTTGCCGGCGCACCGTTTTATCGCCAGCAGACCTTGCAGCAGTTGTTCGGTATGCC
>JAAUQA010000138.1 GCA_012032855.1 Candidatus Competibacteraceae bacterium | reverse complement strand
TTATTAACCCAGGTGGACTATTCGCCGGTATCCGGCATCCACGGCGTGGAATGGGATGCGGTGGAGCTGCCCAGCCAATTCATGGAAAACTGGTGTTGGGAGCGGGAAGCGTTGGATTTGCTCGCCGGTCATTGGGAAACCGGAGAACAAATCCCGGACCTACTGTATCAGCGGATGATCGCCGCCAAGAATTTTCAATCCGCTATGCAATGGTACGACAACTGGAATTCGCCCTGTTCGATTTTCGCGTCCATCACGAGTACGACCCCTCCCAAGGTGGCCGCGTGTTGGCTATTCTCGACCAGGTGCGCCGACAAGTGGCAGTGATTATTCCACCGCCGTTTAACCGCTTCACGCATGGGTTTTCGCATATTTTCGCTGGTGGCTACGCAGCCGGGTACTACAGCTATAAATGGGCGGAAGTGCTATCGGCGGACGCCTTCTCTAAATTTGAGGAAAATGGCATTTTGACCGCGCCACCGGAGCGCAATTCCTCCAAAGCGTCCTGGAAGTCGGCGGCTCCCGCGACGCGATGACTAATTTCGTCGAGTTTCGTGGTCGGGAACCCCGTATCGACCCGTTGTTACGGCATAACGGCATCGCTGCTTAATATGGCTGAACTACTTTGTTTTGATCACAGTGTTCGGCTATATCTCTTTGATTTATCGCGCAACTTATTTCCTAAAAATCGAATCGATTTATAGGGGTTGCGCTACAGGACACCTCGCCATGCGTATCGAAGCGGATTTAAAACTCGGATTCAAAGATGTGCTGATCAGGCCCAAACGCTCCACGCTGCAGAGTCGCTCCCAGGTGTCGCTGGAGCGTACCTTCCATTTTCTGCATACCGGTAAAAGTTGGACGGGTGTGCCGATCATGGCCGCCAACATGGATACCGTGGGTACATTCGCGATGGCACGCAGGTTGGCACAGTGGGGGTTGTTCACCACTGTGCACAAACATTACACCATCGCGGAGTGGGAGGGGTTTATCGCCGAATTATCCGCTGAAGAAATCGACACGGTTGCGGTCAGTACCGGTATTACTGGGGCCGATTTCGAGAAACTCGACGCCATCTTGCAACATCACCCGGCGTTGCGGTTTGTGTGCATCGACGTGGCCAACGGCTACTCTGAACATTTCGTCGCTGCCGTCAAACGGGTGCGGGAAAAGCATCCCGAGCGAGTCATCATCGCCGGCAACGTGGTGACCGGAGAAATGGTCGAGGAATTGATTCTGGCCGGCGCTGACATTATCAAGGTCGGCATCGGCCCGGTTCGGTCTGCACTACCCGGGTCAAAACCGGGGTCGGGTATCCGCAATTATCGGCCATCATCGAGTGTGCGGACGCCGCCCACGGACTCGGTGGACAGATTATCTCGGACGGCGGCTGTACCTGTCCCGGCGACCTGGCCAAAGCCTTCGGCGCAGGGGCGGATTTCGTCATGCTGGGCGGTTTGTTAGCCGGTCATGACGAAAGCGGCGGCGAAGCCATCGAAAGGGATGGTAAGCATTACCTGCTGTTCTACGGGATGAGTTCGCAAACCGCGATGGATAAACACAGCGGTGGAGTAGCCGATTACCGGGCGTCGGAAGGCAAAACCGTGCATGTGCCGTACCGAGGTCCGGTGGAAAACACCGTCAAGGATTTGCTGGGCGGGCTGCGTTCCGCCTGTACGTATGTGGGGGCTCGCAAACTCAAGGAACTCACTAAGCGGACGACTTTCATCCGAGTCGCAGAGCAACACAATCCGATTTTCGAATGAAATTATAGTGGCGGATATACGCTGAGTGTTCAGACTCATGGCCGGTGCCATCATGATCAGCTTCTCGGCAGTCTTCGTAAAGCTGACCACGGTGGAACCGACCGTAACGGCGTTTTACCGCATGTTTTCGGTGGTTTGATATTAGCCGCTTTGGTGGCGATACGTCGTGAACCGGTCTGGTTCGGGAAACGCGTCTTGGGGATAATTGCTGTAGCGGCGGTGTTCTTCGCCGGCGATTTGTTTTTTTGGCATCACAGCATCCTATTCGTCGGGCCTGGGCTGGCTACGCTGTTGGCGAACTTTCAGGTTTTTTTACTGGCTTTGGCCGGATTATGGCTGTTTCGCGAACCGTTGCGTTGGGAAATAGTAGTTTCAATTCCGCTGGCGATGGCGGGATTGAGTCTGCTGGTGGGGATGGACTGGTTTTCCTTGCCCGGCGATTATCGGCTCGGGGTGGGTTTCGGCTTGCTCGCTGCCTGGTGTTATGCTGCGTATATTTTATGCTTGCGGGCCTCGCGGGTCAGTCAAGTAGCGCCTTCATCAATTGCCGTCATCGCACCGTTATCGTTGTGCTGTGCGCTGATACTGGCGGTAGTGGTTGTCGTGCAAGGTGAAAGCTTCGTGATTCCGAGCGGTAAAGATGCCGCCGTATTGCTGAGCTACGGCATCGTAGCCCAAGTGTTGGGCTGGGTGTTCATTTCGCAGGGCATCGCCCGAGTGAGTGCGTCTCAGGCGGGGTTGATTTTGTTGCTGCAACCGATCCTGTCATTTGTGTGGGATGTTACGTTTTTCGGCAGACATTTCACGCCTGTTGAAGGATTTGGGGCGCTGCTGGCGATTATGGGGATTTACTTAGGCTCGCGCCAACCGAATGAGCGATAAAATACTTTGGGGTCGGGTCTTGCTGTAACTTATTTATTGCAAGGGCTGTGAACTAAAAATCCCCCTCCGCACTATTCTAAGTGTGAAGGGGGTCGGTGAGAATGCTGGACTGCTCAGACTTATTCTTGAGGCACTGGGCGGGTAATGTGCTTGCGGTAATGGAGCACGATGTCCTTGAGGTAGAAGTTATCCAAATCACCCCAAACTTCACCCTGATGATTGCGGGCGCAGATCAGCAGCGTATTCCAACCAGAATTCAGTTCAGATCCGGGGAACGTTTTGTGATAAAAGCGCCAGTAGTCATGATCGGCATACGGCAGATAGTCAACCCGGTAATCTTCGTACTGATCATTGTGAATATCATCACATCCCCCGAAAAACCCAGGATCGAAGCTTGGGGGATTCAAATAAATGGCGTTGTACTTAGATTTATTGGTGCTATTGACGTTAAGTTGCAAAACCGCATAGTAATTATGGTCGTAATTTTCAGGTAACTCAAAATAGATTGCTTTCCAAGCGCGATGACCATCCCATTCACCCATATTGATCGACTCTTCGGAATTGAAAGAATCTTCACTATTGTTATCCTTAATAACCACGTAATCCGAAACCGTGAATTCCGAATCGGCAAACGCCTGTCCAGTAAAACCAATAAAGCCGGCCAAGCCAAGAGCTACTACATTTTTCAGTGTGGTACGCATTGTTGCTATCTCCAGTATGATTATTAACTAAAATGATTAAATGCTGTTGTCGATGTTAGGAGGGAGCAGGATAAGTGCCAACTTTATTTTATTATAAAATTCAGTGCATTATAATTTATTTGTGGGTTGATGGATGTGTTTGAGCCGGTCCAAAATAAACCGATAATTAAGGTCAAATCAGCCCGTTTCCAGTTCGGCTGCACAACTAAAATTTGAATTGAATGCAGGGAGTTAAAAGCAGAGTGACAGCTCAACGAAAGCCAACAGTGATTATGCTGTTACGCATGGTGGCGAGGGACGTCCATAATAATAGCCTTGGGCGTAATCTACACCCAATGCGCGAAGATGTTTGACCGTGTCCTCAGTCTCGACATGTTCGGCGACAGTCCGGATACCCAAGGCGTGCCCCATTTGATTGATCGCTTTTACCAGGGCTCGGTCGCTCTTATTCGTAACCATGTCCTTGATGAAACTGCCATCGATTTCAAGTAGTCGACAGGCAAGGACTTGAGGTAGCGGAACGAAGATAGGCCACTGCCGAAATCATCCAGAGCCAATTGGCTGCCCCAACGCTTCAGGATTTGCATGACCTCAATAACGTGATGCAGGTTTTGTATAGCGGCAGTTTCGGTAATCTCGAAACACACCCGTTCCGGTGGAATAGCATGTTCGGCAAACTGAGTTTCAATGAAGCCCAGCAAATTATCCTCGCTTAGGGAATTGCCGGATAAATTAATTGGCGATGTTTGCGATCTGTTTTGCTGAGGCCGCAAGCGAACACCCGGAAAGACTCTTTGATGACCCAGCGGTCAATGGCGCTCATAAGTCCAAAGCGCTCGGCTGCCGGAATGAAGGCAGCAGGCATCACTAATTCACTGTTCTCATCCGGGCCTCTCTTGTGCGAAACGCGCAACAGAACCTCAAAGTGGCTGGGCTGTTGAGCGGTCGAATGTAGGGGGACGATCGGTTGAAAGTGCAGCCGAAACCGGCCTTGCTCCAATGCGTCACGCAACCCGACCGCACCCAGAATTTCGGCGTGGTGCTGGGCGGTTTCATCGTCTTCTCTTTGATATGCATGAACGCGATTGCGGCCTTTTTCCTTAGCGATATAACAGGCAATATCCGCATGAGAAAGCAGTTGAGCAACGTCTTGCACGTCTTTGGTAATCGCTACCAGACCAATACTGACTCCGATTTGATAAGTGCTGCTTTTCCACTGAAACAGATAATCGTGAACCGTATCGACGACAGCTTGAGCGATGCTTTGCGCGCGCTCCAGCGGGCAATTGTCAAGTAGTAGGCCGAATTCGTCACCGCCGATACGCGCCAGCGTGTCGCGTTCCCGAAACATGCCCGCCAGAATGGTATCGAAATGGACGCAGCAGTTTGTCGCCCGCCGCGTGGCCTGCCGAGTCGTTGATGATTTTGAACTGATCCAGATCCAGATAACACAGCACATGATGGGAGCCGAATTGCTTAGCGCTAGTCAGCGCCTGCTCCAAACGCCGCTCGAACTCCGCCCGGTTGATCAGCCCGGTAAGCGCATCGTGGGTAGCTTCGTACTGCAACTGGCGGGTCAGTTGGCGTTGCTCGGTGACATCGTGAAATACCAGAACGGCTCCCAACAGTTGACCATTCTGTTCGCAGATCGGCGACGCTGAGTTCTCAATAGGGTGTTCTTGTCCGTCGCGACTAATCAGTAGTAAAGGAGCAGTCGAAGCGACGCTTTCTTGTTCCTGAAAACAGCCCAGCACTGGGTCCGCTACGGGTTGCCGACTTGGCTCGTCGACGATCCGGAATATTTCACTCAAGGGTCGTCCATGAGCTTCGCTCTTAGTCCAGCCGGTCAACTTCTCCGCCACCGGATTAAGATAGTCTACTATGCAGTGAGCATCGGTGGTAATTACAGCGTCACCGATAGCCTGTAAGGTAACCAGCGCGCGTTCCTTGGCTGCGAATAACGCCTTGTGCTTGTCCGCAAGCTCTTTTTCCATGCGGTGGCGGTACAGGGCCATTTCCAGAGCACTACGCAACTCCGGACCTTCGAAAGGTTTGATCAGATATCCTTGGGGCACGGTATGTTTGGCGCGGTTCATGGTGCTTTCGTCGGAATATGCGGTCAGGTAAATGATGGGCACTTTATAGTGGTTCAAGATCCGTTCCGCAGCCGTCACTCCATCGATTTGGCCGGCCAGCATGATGTCCATGAGGATTGCATCCGGATGTATAGTTTCCACCTGCTCAACGGCCTCTTCGCCGGAGCTAAATATGGCCGCCACCTCGTAGCCGAGTTTTTCCAACTTTTTGCGCAGAGTCAGGGCCACCAGACTTTCATCTTCCACGACCATGACGCGGGTTTTGGCATTCAACGTATATCCCATCCAGCTTGTTGGGTTTAATGGTGCTGGTCGTGCCCTGAGGTTTAGGAACGAGCACAGTTCAATCAACTTAGATCAAAAACTATGCTAAACGGCGCAGGTAACGTGCGCATGTCTGACTTCAGTCGTTTTGTAACTGATTGCAACAAGTCTGTAACAGATCAAGTTTGCTTGCAGGGTTAACAGCGCACTCAAAACTGACTCTCGCGAGACCAGTATGCGGAATGCCGCTTTGTTTCGGGGGGGCAAAGTGGAACTCGTGCTATTGAAATGATGTCCTGATTTGCACCGACTGAACCAACACCAAACCGAGGAGAGTGAGAACGTGTGGAAGTTAATGACTGCAACGCTACTAGGCTTAATATCGTTTCTTGCAATGGGTGCGACGGGCGAGACCGTGACCTACGAGGTCGACGGCAAGCCTTACGATGGTTATTACGTCAGCCCAGCCGACAATGCGCCGCTAGTGATGTTGATTCACGATTGGGATGGCCTCACCGATTACGAAATCAAGCGCGCCGATATGCTGGCCGAGATGGGCTACGCTGTATTTGCTGCCGATCTATTCGGAGCCGGCGTGCGTCCCACCGAAGTCGCTGATAGACGCCAGCATACCGGCGAGTTGTACAAAGACCGGGAGAAAATGCGCGCTTTGATGCTGGGGGCACTCAATACCGCCAAAGCCAAGGGGGCAAATGCCGGCAATGCCGTAGCGATGGGCTATTGTTTCGGTGGCGCGGCGGTATTGGAATTGGCACGTTCCGGGGTGGATTTGAAGGGGTTTGCGACCTTTCACGGCGGACTCACAACGCCTGAAGGACAGGATTATTCTAAAACCCAGGGAGAAATCCTGGTCATGCACGGCACCGCGGATAGCGCCATCACTATGGATCAATTCGCGGCGTTAGCCAACGAATTGGAAACTGCCGGTGTCCCGCATGAAATGGTCACTTACAGTGGCGCGCCGCACGCCTTCACGGTATTCGGATCGGAACGGTATCGTGAGGACGCCGACCGCAAATCCTGGAGTCTGTTCAACGAGTTCTTGGAAGCCAAACTCAAATAATTCTGCCCGTCCTCTCCCGCTCGGGGGAGGACAGCTTTTCATCGCCGCTCAAGTGTTGACCTTGGTGCCCATTGACCCGCCCGTATGGCTACTGAGTCCTTGGGTGCGCAACTCGTCGTAGATGCCCTGAGTAGGCGCTATCCACACGATGCCCGGTCCCTCGAAGGTTTGCAGCAGCCCTTCACCGCTGACCAAGGAGCGAAACAAGCTCTTGGCGGATTTTTCGGCCCGGAAAGTGATGCTTGCAGTGCGCATGAAGGCGAAATTGCCATCAACGAACAGTTTTTCACCAGCGGCTAACTCATAGGTGACCATTTCTTCCAAGGGTACCGGGGCGACTAACACCACTGCGCCGCTACCCCGAATGATGGTCTGGAAGAACCCCTCGCCGCCGAATAAGGCGCTGGAGACATTGCCCTGTAACACAGCGCTGACCTCCAAGCCACCGCTGGCGCAGTAAAACGCCCCTTTATCTACAATCAGCGCATCGTTATCGATATTGAACATCACGAAATGGCCGAAACTCGGGTCCAGATACACTTCTCCGCTGCCGCGAATCTTGCTCTGAAACAGTGTTTCGCCGCTGAGAAAGCTGCGCATGAAGCCCTTTTTGACGCCCTGAGTAGACGCTTCTAGCTGAAGCTGACCGCGCATGTAGTACAGTGCGCCCGGTTCGATCTGTATCTCACCCTTATCCAATCGGGCGCGAATATGCTTGAGGCGAATATCGGCCTGATTGGCGAAGAATACCCGCTCGGCAACGGCTAAATCGCCTGAACCGCGCAGAGCGGGGTACTGGACAATTTCCAGGGTGACGCCGGAGGCGGACTCACTGCTAAGGACTTCCAGGGCTTCTTGACCCATTGGTGTACTCTCCGGTTGTGATGGATTTGTGATTGATGGCAAATGATAGCCGAAGTTAATTGACCCCTTCTTCTTCGTTCGGATAATCAACGATATCGGC
>JAAUQA010000137.1 GCA_012032855.1 Candidatus Competibacteraceae bacterium | reverse complement strand
AACCAAATTCAAAACCCTTTCATTCAGGAGTGATTATGCATAAGCCCGACACGGCCACCCTGGCAGCCCAGGTCCAGGGTAATACGTTGCCTCCCGTGGAACGCTGGAATCCCGCTTTGAGCGGCGATATGGACATGCGCATCGCGCGTGACGGCACCTGGTTTCATGAAGGATCGCCGATAGAACGGATACACCTGGCACGGTTGTTTTCCACCATCCTGCGCCATGAAGACGATGACTGTTATTATCTGGTCACGCCGGTGGAGAAATGGCGCATTCAAGTCGACGATGCGCCTTTTGTCGCGGTGTTGCTTGATATTACAGGGACGGGCGAAACACAGGAACTAAAATTCACTACGAATTTAGGTGATGTCGTCACCGCCGGTGCGGAACATTGCATTGAGGTGGAGTATAAAACTCCTGGAGGTGAACCCTCACCCTATGTTCACATCCGTGCCCGATTACGAGCACTCATGGCGCGTTCAGTTTTTTTGGAGTTGGCGGAGTTGGGAGAGGAACGCGAAATCGATGGAGAACAGGTATATGGGGTTTGGAGTCAGGATCAATTTTTTTCACTAGGCAAGTTGGATCAATAATAATTCATACGTTTTTTATGCTCGGAGGAGTGATTAATGGTTGTTGATATCGGTTGGTTTGTTGTCGGTATTATTGTGATCTTAGCCATAACCCTTGTGGTGCGTGGGCTGAAGACCGTACCGCAAGGGATGGAATACACCGTTGAGCGCTTCGGTCGCTATACCCGCACGCTAACGCCGGGGTTGAATCTCATCAATCCCATCACTAACCGCATCGGGCATAAGATCGATATGCGCGAAACGGTACTGGATGTCCCTTCCCAGGGGGTGATTACCAAAGACAATGCGATGGTAACCGTCAACGGCGTGGTGTTTTTTCAAGCGTTGAACGCAGCCAAGGCAGCCTATGAAGTGACCTATCTCGAAGAAGCCATCATGCAGTTGACCATGACTAATATCCGTACCGTCATGGGCTCGATGGACCTTGACGAATTGCTATCCAAGCGCGATGACATTAATCAACGGCTATTGACCGTAGTGGATGATGCCACAACGCCTTGGGGCATAAAGGTCACCCGTATCGAAATCAAGGACATCGATCCTCCCAAAGACTTGGTGGACGCCATGGCCCGTCAGATGAAAGCTGAGCGGGAAAAACGCGCATCCATCCTGGAAGCCGAAGGCGAACGACAAGCAGAAATACTAAAGGCGGAAGGCGAAAAGCAGGGGGCCATTTTGGAGGCTGAAGGTCGTAAGGAGGCCGCCATGCGCGATGCCGAAGCGCGCGAGCGCTTGGCGCAAGCGGAAGCTCGGGCAACACTTATGGTGTCCGAGGCGATCAGCAAAGGGGGTGTGCAAGCGATTAATTACTTCATCGCACAACGCTATGTGGATTCTCTAGCGCAATTCGCCCAATCCCCAAATCAGAAACTGGTATTCATGCCGTTGGAAGCCAGCAGCGTCATCGGCTCCCTTGGCGGCATCGGTGAACTCGCCAAACAAGCGTTCGCCAAGGAGGACCCTCGCCGTGGTTGAGATCATCACTCAGCCGACCTATTGGCATTGGTGGCTGTTGGGGTTGGCATTGATCGTGGTGGAGATCCTGGTGCCCGGCACATTTTTGTTATGGATGGGGATTGCCGCGCTGGGCGTCGGATTGCTGGTGTTTCTGTTTCCTGAACTGGGGTGGCAGGTGCAATGGCTATCGTTCGCCGGGTTAACGGTCGCCTCTATTCTTGTCTGGTTGTTGTATTTCAGAAACCGCTCTGAGCATTCTGACGATCCATTGCTCAACCGGCGCGGACAGCAGTATGTGGGCCGCGTATTGACCTTGACTGATCCGGTTATCAACGGACAAGGCAAAGTCCGAGTAGACGATTCCATTTGGAAGATCACTGCCGAAGATTGCCCGACTGGAACCCGATTGCGTATTGTGGGCGTCGAGGGTGTAGTGCTTCAAGGCGTTATCGTTGAGTGAAATAGCACTCAGGCCGAATACCGTTAGATCTGAGGCAACTTCCATGCAAACCGCCGCGCTACAACAAAGCCTGTATGAGAGCCTGATGAGGCTCCCGGAAAATGTGGTGGGCGAGATCATTGCCGGGCAACTGCATACTCAACCACGACCTGCCGGACCTCACGCGTTAGCATCCTCAGTGTTAAATGCAGATATCGGTTCTGCGTTTCATCGTGGCCGAGGAGGTCCTGGAGGCTGGTGGATTCTCATAGAACCAGAGGTCCATTTCGTCCGCGATACGGAAGTCTTAGTCCCCGATTTGGCGGGTTGGCGACGTGAACGTATGCTCCACATCCCAAAGGACCAGCGATTCGAGGTCGTGCCGGATTGGGTTTGCGAAATCCTGTCGCCCTCGACTGCTAAGAAGGATCGCATTCTCAAAATGCCAACCTACGCTCGTTACGGCGTTCCATATCTGTGGCTGGTTGATCCGCTTGCCCGCACCCTAGAAGCCTTCGCTTTGGAGCAAGGACGTTGGACGGTGATTGGGCTGTATGCTGATGAAATTGAGGCGGCTATCCCGCCATTTCAGGAAATCAGTTTGCCGCTGGGTGAACTTTGGGTCGCCGAGTGATGAGCAGTTAAATCCGGAAAAAAAACTGCGAAATCAGTTGCTAACCCTGCATCCTGTTGTTCCAGCACTGTGACGGCCTCGGCAATCGGATTAGCGCGCCTCAAACGCCCGGAAATCCCTGTCAAAGCCTGCCGAATACCTTGCAAGTCGCTGTAGGAATGCAGTAGATCAGTGGCGAGCATGTAGGAGACGCTGCGCTGCATCGGTGCCGGAAAATCAGCATGATGGGTTCGCATCACTCGATAAACTCGGTCTACGAAGGACCGTAACGGTATATCAGCATAGCAGGGCCAGTTGCGGGCCAGCAGATGATCGTAATACACATCGACCAGAATACCGGCAAAGCGGCGCAAATCAGGGCCTAACCGTTGTTTGCTACGGTTGAAGATGGGATGAGCATCAGTGAAGGCATCGATTTGTCGATGCTGGATAATGGCTTGCCGAATGGCGGGAGGGAACGTTTCGTCGAGCCGACCTTTAGCGAAGTCCCCGAGTAGACTGCCGATCAGCGCTTGTGGCTCAGGTCCGGCAAGATAAAGGTGGGCAAGGTAGTTCAATTGAACCAACTAGCGCGGGTCCTCCCATTGAGCACGGAGATTACGCCGGATATTTTTTACTTGCTGCTCGGGAGAGCGGCGTAGTCCCACGAAATCCGCTTCCTTCTTCAGATCACGCAGATAACGCCGCATATTCTCCACATAATGTTCGGCGGAGCGACGTAGCCCGGCGATTTCGGCTTCTGTTACTTCGCGCACCACCCGCCCCGGCGAACCCATGACCAGGGAATTGTCGGGTATCACCTTGCCTTCGGGGATCAAGGTATTAGCGCCGATAAGGCAATTGTTGCCGATTTTGGCTTTGTTCAGTATGACGGCCTTGATCCCAATCAGGCTGTTATCACCGATAGTGCAGCCGTGCAACATGACCATATGGCCGACGGTGACGCCCTTGCCGATGGTCAGGACAATACCGGCATCGGTGTGCAGCACCGATCCGTCTTGAATATTGGTGCCCTCGCCGACGATTAAGGGCTCGTTATCACCGCGCAGTACCGCGTTGAACCAGACGCTGGCGCGATCTTCCAGAATCACGGAGCCGATCACCGTGGCATTGTGGGCGATAAAGTGCTCATTACCGCGTAGTTCGATCCGACGGTCAGCAAGCGAGTAAATCACGGATTGTCTCCTTTGACTGTTAACCGGACGCCCGACACCTGCCGAGCATCCGGAAGAACGACTAGTCCACTACGGTTTCGTCCACCGCGGGCGATGCTGCCGATTGAGTGCTGACGGCATCCACTGCAGTTGTTGAGGCTTCCTCTATCGATTCTTCAGCATCCGCTTCGATGAGCACCGGAGGCTTCTTATTGGACGGCTTGAATATCACAGCGCCTAACGGGGGAATGGTAATAGTCAGCGAATAATCTCTGTCCATCCAAGGCTTATCCTCGGCTGTCAAAGGCGCACCACCGTTACCTATGTTGCTGCCGCCGTAAAACGAGGAATCGGAATTGAGGATTTCCGAATAGTCACCGGCTAGCGGTACCCCAATGCGGTAGTTTTCCCGTGGCACAGGGGTGAAATTAACCGCGACCACCAGCAACTCGTCATCGTTTTGGCGGATGTAACTCAGCACCGACTGATCCGCATCGTGGCAATCGATCCACTCGAAACCGCGCCAGTCGAATTCATAATGATACAAGGCCGGCGAGTCACGATAGAGCTTGTTCAAGTCCTTGACCAGTTGTTGCATCCCTTGGTGAAAGGGGTATTCCAGTACGTACCAATCCAAAGTAACGGCACTATTCCATTCCGTGCCCTGGCCAAACTCGGTGCCCATGAACAACAGCTTCTTGCCGGGATGGGTGAACATGTAGGTGTACAGGGTGCGCAGGTTGGCGAACCGTTGCCATTCGTCACCCGGCATCTTGTTCAGCATCGATCCCTTGCCGTGCACCACTTCGTCATGCGAGAAGGGCAGCAGGAAGTTTTCGGTAAACGCATACAACATGCTGAAAGTGAGCAGGTCTTGATGATAGCGGCGATGAATCGATTCCTTTGAAATGTAGCGCAAGGTATCGTTCATCCAGCCCATGTTCCATTTCATGCTGAAGCCCAGACCGCCGATATAGGTCGGACGAGTCACTTGCGGCCAGGAGGTCGATTCCTCGGCAATAATCAGGGTGCCCGGATGCTCGCCGTGTAACACCGTATTCAATTCGCGCAGAAAATCAATCGCTTCCAGATTTTCTCGACCGCCGTATTGGTTGGGAATCCATTCGGTGCGGGAATAATCCAAATACAGCATGGAGGCGACCGCATCCACCCGTAAGCCGTCCAGATGAAATTCTTCGAACCAGTATTTGGCGCTGGACAGCAAAAAGCCTTTCACCTCGTAGCGGCCAAAGTTATAAATCAGGGTGGACCAATCCAAATGTTCGCCGCGGCGGGGATCGGCATGTTCGTACAGCGGTTCACCGTCGAAAGAAGCCAGGCCGTGGGCGTCCTTAGGAAAATGGGCCGGCACCCAATCGAGTATTACGCCGATGTTATGCTGATGGCAGTAGTCGACGAAATAACGGAAGTCGTCCGGGCTGCCGAACCGACTGGTGGGGGCGAAATAACCGGTGGTTTGATATCCCCAGGAGGCATCGTAGGGATGTTCGGTGATCGGCATCAGTTCGATATGGGTGAACCCCATGTCGACCACGTAATCCACCAGCCGGTGGGCCAGTTCCCGGTAATTCAAGAACTCGCCTTCCCAACCACGTTGCCAGGACCCCAGATGAACCTCATAAGTGGACATCGGTTCGTGCAGCCAATCCGCCGTTTCCCGACGGGCTAACCAGCCTTGGTCGGCCCATGCGTAGCTGCTGTCTTCGGTCACGATAGAGGCAGTGCCGGGGCGCACTTCGAACTGTTGTCCGAAAGGATCGGATTTCAGCACGATGGCGCCCCGACTGCGGTTGCGAATCTCGAACTTGTAATACGCCCCTGCCGCTAAGCCGGGGATGAACAACTCCCAGATGCCACTGCCACCACGCACCCGCATGAGGTGGGTGCGACCGTCCCAGCGATTGAAGTCGCCAACCACACTAACCCGCTCGGCGTTGGGTGCCCACACGGCAAATAGCACCCCCGGCACGTTATCAACCGTGCGGGGATGGGCGCCAAGGAAACGGTAGGCATGCCAATGCTTGCCTTCATTGAATAGATGTAAATCAAAATCCGCCAACTGGGGAGCGAAGCAATACGGATCGTAGCCAATATACTCACGATTATCGTAATCTCTCCAACGCAGACGATAGCGTTCGGGAACAGCGCTCGCATCGCCTTGCCATTCGAAAAAGGCGGTGTCCGGCACGCGTTGCATAGCGAGACCGCTCCCTTCGGCGATACTCACCTCTTGAGCATTCGGTAGATAAGCACGAACCACAACCTTTTTCCCGCTAGGATGCCGACCCAATACACTGAAAGGGTCGTGGTGGCGGGTTTCAATAATGTTTTGCAGATCTTGACTCAGTTTTGTCATGGGCTATATCCGTGTTGCAACGCAAGAAGAGCAGTGGCCCATCCCGAGGCCCCTCTTCAAGGGTTTTAGTAATCGCTTGTTGTGAAGAACATTAGACGGGAAGAACCCCGTCTTCGGGATGTGGCATAAATCTGGTGAAGGGGCACGCTGTCGGACGATCGCGCAGTATACCCTTTGCGGGCGATTCTGCAGCGGGTTTTCGGACTCTGACAAGTGGATTCCCCCTCCCGCACAATCGACGTAGCATATGCGGTTGAATTTTGTCATGATAACACGCTTTGGCAAGCGCTGATAAATTGCCCGTGGGCAGTGCATGGTTTCTGAATCTTCGAGGGTTTTTTGATGATCATTTATAATTTGTTTCCGTTGTTGGCCAGTCATATGGGTGAATGGAAGGCCCACATTGACCGAGCCGCCGACATGGGATTTGACTGGGTGTTTGTGAATCCCATTCAGAAACCGGGCATGTCAGGGAGCTTGTATTCCATCTCCGACTATTTTCAAATCAACCCGCTGTTTGTTGACCCGGAGAGTAAACTATCCGCCGAGCAGCAAATGCGCGCAGTGACCAAGGCCGCTGAACAACGGGGCATGGGCATGATGGTGGATCTGGTGATCAACCATTGTGCGATAGACTCGGAACTGACCAAAAAGCATGACAATTGGTTTATGCATGAAGGCAACGGCAGTATCATGCACCCGTTTTGCATCGACGACGGTGAAAAGTGGTGTGGGGGGATTTGGCCCGCTTCGATCATGAACATACTGCCGATCCCGAAGGGCTGTATAAATTCTTCCGAGAAATCGTTGAATACTTGATTAAACTCGGATTCAAGGGGTTTCGTTGCGACGCCGCGTATCAATTGCCCCGTCGCCTGTGGGAACGTCTGATAAAAGAGGTACGCGCTAAGTACCCGGATGCGGTGTTTACTGCCGAGACCCTGGGCTGCACCACTGAAGAAACCAAGGATACCGCTAAAGCGGGCTTTGATTACGTATTCAACAGCTCCAAGTGGTGGGATTATAATGGCCCGTGGCTGATGGCGCAGTATCAATTGGTACGGGAAATTGCGCCTTCTATTAGCTTTCCTGAAAGTCACGATACCGATCGGATGTTTGAGGAAGCGCAGGGTAACATAGACGCCGTGAAGCAGCGTTTTCTGTTTTCCTCATTGTATTCAGCGGGCTCCATGATTCCGATGGGTTTCGAATTCGGCTTCCGCAAACGCTTGCACGTGGTGGAAACGCGTTCCAGCGATTGGGAGGAATCGAATGTCGATCTACGCAATTTCATCACCAAGGTCAACGCCGTTAAACAACGCTACGGGATTTTCCAAGAGGATTGCCCGACCAGTATTCTGCCTTATCATAATTCCAATATCCTGTTGCTCTGGAAAGCCTCGAACAAGACTTCAGAAGAAGCCTTGCTGATACTGAATAAAGATCCTTGGAATCATCAATCTTTTCAGGTTGACAACCTGAGCGATTGGGTGCAAGCCGGTGCGCCGCTGCGCGATGTGTCGCCTGAGTATTCGCTGGACTACATCCCCACCCAACCGTTTTTCTTACGATTTGCGACCGGGCCAGGGTTTGGTGCTGGTCACTGATCGCAATGA
>JAAUQA010000136.1 GCA_012032855.1 Candidatus Competibacteraceae bacterium | reverse complement strand
GGCTTCCACCTCGTCAATGCTATGCAGCGAGGCCCCCATGGTGGTGATGACCTCCTGAATACGATCCAGCGCAAGGTCCCGACCTCGGACAACCACCCGCAGGGTCTGCGTTTGTTCGTCCATTTCTACCGTCGTTAGCGTAACGCGGTAATCCGCGCCCAACTCGGCCAAAGCCTTGGCAAATTCCAAAGCGTCGGGATGGTGCGGTTTAAGGATATCCAACACCAGGCGTTTAATATAAGCCATAAGAGATTATTTGCTCCCAAGGTTAATCCAGCGCCTAGTTTGCTCCTTTTGTCCAGTTTGGAACAAGGTCAGCAATTCAGAGCGTTGAGCAAAGACCAATAAACACAACCCATTAAGTCATATCCAGAAAAATATTTTTCCGGCTGTTGGGGGCGCAGCCAGGCAACTCAGTAGAGGCATTGAAGGCGTTCTCATGCAGTTTTTCTTAAGCGGAGACTCCATGAAGAAGCGCGCCAACGCTTGCCTTCAATGATGACGAAGCAAATCTCAGCGAGACGAGCGGACGCTAGCAGACTGCTCGCCATCAGCGCAACTAACCGATATTAGCACTTGTTGGGTGCTGTTCAGCCAAGCAGTGTTTATGATGGAAACGACCGCTTCGGTATTCCAAACGGCATCAAAGTGATGCACGGGTGAAAAGAGGTTTTCATGCGGTTTCTTTTTCGACCCCCTGCCAATAAGCATTCCACTCCCGGTTGGCCCGATTCAGTATGCTTATGATGGTTCAGAAAAACGCCCGTTTTAGTGAACCATCGCACTATGTCTCAATTTAACCCTGAAAAACCGAAAAAATTTTTCTTCTGCTAATAAAAGGCCAAATTCGCCAACGATGGCCAGGATACCCAGGCGATCCAGCATTACCTGGGGCACCGCAATATCCAGCATACGGCGCGCTACACTGAATTGGCACCGGATCGCTTCAAAGATTTTGGCAGGATTGAGCAAAGGGGGTGGGCTTTCAGCTGATTTTGCAGTTGGAGGTTGGGCCAACTTACTGGAATTGGGGTGACGGAATTTTCGGGGGTTCCGGCTTACATCCCCAGGTTAGGGTTTCAAATGAGTGAACTGATTGCGTGCCAAAAAGCGCTTATAAACAGCGTCGAAGCTGACCAGATGTTCACCTTGCTGGATGACGATGGCCGCCAACCAGGCATCGGGTATATCGTTGGCAGCGAATGATCGGTCCACGCACAGTTTTTTTAAAATCGGCCATTCCGCACCGAGCAGCGGCCTGTCCACGCCCGGCGCAGCTAACAGAGTGTCGATGAAACGTAATGCTGCTTCCACCGGGGTAGGTTGCACGAAAATCTTAGGATGGGTGGCTAGACGAAGAAAGCTCGCAACTACCATTGGTTGCAGTCTCATCGGTGAGCCATGACTGGCGGCAGCGACGGCTTGTTCCAACCAATTGTAAGCTACCGCGTGATACGGGTGATCACAGCGGGAAGCAGCGAGCAGCACATTAACATCAGGCGTCATGATCAGCGGCTTCCAGCAACGCTTTATTACTTAGGCCATCCAATCCGGAAACCAGTCCACCCTCGCCTAAATAAACAGGAATATCGACGGGCGCGGCCTCTGTTTGTTGCGCAACTAAGCGCAATCTTAATCCTTCCTCGATCAAGCGGGTCAGGCTGGTACGCTGTTGCGCAGCCAATGTTTTGGCTTCTGCTAACAGTGCATCGTTCAGATTAAGCGTAGTTTTCACAGCACGACTTCTGGCAAATGATACAGATTTCTGTATATAGTAACCTCAAAAAGTATGCTTGATATACTATCCAGATTTCACGCTGAGGACACTATTATGCCCGGAAGCGCTGCATGGCCACCGCTTAGCGAAGCAGCTCGTACCTTGACCGCAGCATACGGGCAGGGTGTATTGAGCACTTTGACCGTCGATGGCGGCTACCCGTATGGCTCTGTCGTGGATTTTTTACCGGTTGCAAACGGTGATGTGGTATTGCTGCTCAGCGATCTAGCCGAGCATCAACACTATTTGAGCCGCGATCCGCGGGTTTCTTTTTGATAGCGCCCGGTTTAGGTAATCCCAACATGCTGGCCGAAGCCCGACTTACTTTGCTGGGCCAAGCAACCAAAATCAGTGATCGAACCCAATACCGCACGGATTATCTTGCCAAGCATCCGCAAGCAGAACGCTACATCGACTTCGCCGATTTTAACTTCTATCGCATACAAGTCGAACGGGTGCGCTACATCGCCGGGTTCGGTCGCATGGGCTGGCTTAATGCTACAGATTACGCCAGCGCCTCACTTGACCCGCTCATTGAATTGGCAACCGGTGCGATTGCCCATATGAACGAAGACCACCAGCAAAACTTGCGTGATTATGCACACGCTTTTGCGGGACTGGATTGGGTAAGCGACTGTCGGATGACGGCGCTTGACCGGTTCGGTTTCGATCTGTTGTGTACCGACGGTGACCGCACCGAGATAGTGCGTATCGGATTTGATGAGGCCTTGACTAAGCCGAGCCAACTGCGTCCAACGGTCGTCGAAATGGCAAACCAGGCCCGCGCTATTTTGGCCAAATGCGCCCAGCCGTAACAGTCCATGCATCGTCCTCTGCTACATTGTCGCTTTCATTACAAGCCCATTCTTGCGAGCTAAGGCCATATACTCATCGGTTGTAGCTTGGCTATAAAATTGCATTTCTGCCAACAACAAATTGCCCCAGATCAATGAAGCGACTATTTCGGATATTTCCTCCTTGCGCAATGCAATAAATTTTGCGATCCTAAATGAGAATGATTATTATTATTTTTCCTCAAAGGAGATGCTGATGTCTCCCAGTGACCCGACTGACAAAGCTCCGTTTCCACTGGCGATGGCTCAAGAAGGGGAACAGGTAACGATTTTTCTATTACGCGGCGGGAAAGGCTTGGAGATGCGCTTGACCTCACTGGGACTGAATATCGGCGGCGAGCTGACCGTGTCGCAACGGGAAGGCGGCAACCTAGTGGTGCTACGGGGTGAAACCCGGCTGGCTTTAGGGGTCGGTATCGCTCAGAAAATCATGGTGGTGCGGCAGTGAATAACGATTTTTCAGCCCGGGAGACGAGACAATGCCGGAGAGTTTGAAAGACATGACAGTAGGTGATACCGGTCGGGTCGTCGGGTACGGCGAATGCGACAAAGCGTATCGCAAAAAGCTGCTGTCCATGGGGCTGACGCCCGGCGTGGAATTCAGCGTCACCCGCTATGCCCCGATGGGCGATCCGGTAGAGATCAAAGTCCGTGGATTCAGTCTGAGTTGCGCAAAGACGAAGCACATGCATTACTGGTAGAGAAGCAATAAGTCATGAGTACCCAATACATTATCGGTGTGGTCGGCAATCCCAACTGCGGAAAAACAACGCTCTTCAACGCATTAACCGGTGCCAAGCAACAGGTTGGTAATTGGCCGGGGGTCACCGTTGAACGCAAAACCGGTCACTACTGGTTTCAAGAGACTGAATTTGAGCTCGTGGATTTACCCGGCACCTATTCGCTGGATGTCGCCTTGGACGGCGTCTCCATTGATGAACAAATTGCTCGTGACTATGTGGCGGAACGCACCGCCGATCTGATCATCAACATCGTTGATGCCTCGAATCTGGAACGGAATCTCTATCTCACCTCGCAACTACTGGAGATGAAAGTGCCGGTACTGGTGGCACTGAATATGATGGATGTGGCCAGAGAACGAGGTTGTGAAATTGATGTGGCCGGGTTGGCAAACCGTTTGGGATGTCCGGTAATGCCGGTCGTCGCCGCCTCTGGCGAGGGTATAGCGGAACTAAAGGGAGCGATCCTAGTTGCCGCTAAAAATCAGCGGATTCCTGAGCAACAGATTGCTTATGCCGGCGCTATTGAAAAGGCGGTGACGCGCTTGATGCCGGTTATCGAACCAAACGCTCGCGCAGCCAAAGCCGATCCGCGCTGGCTGGCGGTGCGCCTATTAGAAGGCGATACCCTGGCCCGCAAGCTGGCCGGTGAGGCAATCGCCGATCAACTGAGCGATTTACAGGCCCAAACCGAACAGATGTTAGGCGATGACATTGACATCAGCCTGGCCGATGCCCGCTACGGATTCGTCAATCAGGTCACCAGTGCGACGGTAAAGCGTAAGGGTCAAGTACAGCATAACATCTCCGACAAGATCGACCGGGTGGTACTGAATCGCATCTTCGGCATTCCGATATTTCTCCTGGCCATGCACTTGATGTTTATGTTCACTATTAACATCGGTGGTTCGTTTATCGACGTATTCGATATCGTCAGTGGCGCACTGTTCGTCGATGGCTTCGCCGAGTTGCTTGGCGGTTTCCATTCGCCGGAATGGCTTAGCGTGTTGCTCGCCAACGGGATTGGTGGCGGAGTCCAGGTGGTTGCTACCTTTATCCCCATCATCGGTTTCCTATTCTTGTTTTTATCGGTACTGGAAGACTCGGGCTACATGGCCCGTGCCGCCTTCGTGATGGACCGCTTTCTGCGTGGCATCGGTTTGCCCGGCAAGGCTTTCGTGCCGATGATCGTCGGTTTCGGTTGTACCGTACCGGCCGTCATGGCAACCCGCACGCTGGAACAGGAACGCGACCGGCTGATTACGATCGCGATGGCGCCTTTCATGTCTTGCGGCGCTCGCCTACCGGTCTACGCCCTGTTTGCCGCTGCTTTCTTCGCCGCCTATGGACAATCCATAGTTTTTTATTTTGTACCTCATCGGTATCGCGGGCGGCGATACTGACCGGCCTGGTCCTCAAGAACACGCTATTACGCGGCGATGCGACGCCCTTCATCATGGAGCTGCCGCCTTACCATCTCCCCACACTGAAAAGCGTACTACTACGCACCTGGGATCGAACCCGTGGTTTTATCGTCCGTGCCGGTCGAGTGATCGTGCCGATGGTGTTGGTACTGAATATTCTCAACAACGTCGGCACGGATGGCAGTTTCGGTAACGAAAATAGTAATAAGTCAGTGCTTAGCCAGATAGGCCGCACCATCTCGCCCCTGTTCTCGCCGTTTGGTCTGAACGAGGACAACTGGCCCGCCTCGGTGGGCATTTTTACCGGGGTGTTGGCTAAAGAAGCTGTCGTAGGGACATTGGATTCCCTTTACACGACACTGGGCGAACAGGCCGAAGCAGAACACCTCAGCAAAGTTAATCCAAAACCGCTGAGTTGGCGTGCAGACATGACCGATGAGGAACTAGCGGTATCTCCATCGGATCAGGACGAGGCCGGTTTCGATTTGCTCGGTGCGATCAGCGAAGGCTTTGCCACTATCCCCGCTAATCTGGCAGATGCAATGGGCTCCTGGCTCGATCCACTCGGACTCAACATCGGTGATGTACAAGATCAAGCAGTAGCGGCGGAAGAGCAGGAAGTCGCGGTTGGCACGTTTGGCGCGATGGTGGAGCGATTCGATGGCGCTGCGGGTGCTTTCGCCTATCTGCTGTTTGTACTGCTTTATTTTCCATGCACTGCTGCTATTGCTGCCGTCTACCGTGAGACCACACCGCGCTGGACGTTATTCGTTGCTGGTTGGACTACGGGGATGGCTTATGTCGCCGCCACGGTATTTTATCAAGTGGCCACCTTTACCCGGCATCCGGGGACATCTGCGGCATGGATCATCGGTATGATAACCGTCTCAGTAATCGCCATTGTGGCGCTGCGTTTCTGGGGGCGTAACCAATTCCGGATACTTGTGAGTAGCCCACAGCAGGCATAGCCTGCCTCACCGTACATGTTTCTGGGTTCCTACGGCTTATCGGGTCGGCGAACAAGTCAGATTGACTGGACGCTAATCTAGCATTGGTTTTTGCGGCTCTTTCAACTCATTAAGTCGATGAGTAGTCCACAGCAAGCTGAGCAGGGCATCGTTATGATTTTGTCTGAACTCCGTGACTATTTGAGAACACATCGTCGCGTCGCGCTAACCGACATTGCACACCATTTTAATAGTGATCCGAATGCGCTGCGCGGCATGTTAGATAAGTGGGCAGCCAAGGGGAAAGTTGAGAAACTACCTGCCGGTAGTCGGTGTGGTGGTGGTTGTTGCCACTGCGATCCACTATCCATTGAGATTTACCAGTGGAAAGAGACTGAAACAATGACTGATTGAATATGGCGGTGTCTTACAAGCGCAACAGTGCGCTCTGCACTCGCCGTTAGGTTTACTGTCATCGGATACGTTGGTAAAAAACCTGATTATGGGAATCATCAGCACGGGTAGCGCGGAAACCATCCTCGACTTGATCCATATGAAAAGTGAATTGTCCTATTTGCATTTGATCCCCGCTGATGTTGCCTTGCACAGGCGCTTGGTTGGCATAGCCATTGACTACACCATCCGGGGTAACCGTTAGTTCCAGCTCAATTTTATATAGCGAATCATAGCCACGGAAGGTGCCTAGCGCCCATTCCGGTACAGAGCTTTGACCATCGGGTGTTCCGCTGTTATTGGGGTACTGATCCGGGTATGAATAGCGGTTGCCCGTGTCGGCCGGCGTTTTGTTATTACTCATTAAGGTGCCGATTAACGCCAGTCCACCGATAACGGCTGCCGTGGTTAGCACTTTTTTCTTGTCATCCTTGTCATCGTCATCCTTGTCGTAATCATCGTCATCGTCATCGTCATCGTATCGACCAACTTCGAAGCGCGCCCCACAGCCCTCATCGACCCACACGCCGTCATAGTCATAACCCCAACTCCGGCCTCGTTTGCACGGCGCATCGGATAATCGCTTTTCCAGGCGAACATAACCATCGGTATCGACCTGGCAGTATTGATAACGGAAGTTTTTGCTGCTGCATTTAATGGTTTTCGCAACACTGACTAAGGGTGAGCTTGATAGCGCCAGACCCAGCACGACATAGGCACAATGATGCAGATAATGCATGAGGTGATCTCCGCGAATAACGTGACTCCATAGCCTGGCGAAAAATATATGAATCTACCCTGAACAACTTACCTGGTTCGGGTGAATCGGAATTAAATCATTCTTATGACTGAACTTGATTTCGACCGCCTGCCTTAGCGCGATAAAGGGCTTGATCGGCTCTTGCTATGCAGTCTTCGATGCTATCCGAAGGCCCAAACTCGCTCAAACCAATACTTCCGGTGGTACGTATTACGGAGCCATCTGGACCGTTGATGGAAAATTGTTCAATTTGCTCAAGAATACCTTTCGCGAGCTGCACAGCGCCCGCAGACCGGGTGGTAGGTAACAGCATCAGCATCTCCTCCCCTCCCCACCGGGCTACAGCATCCTGGCCCCTCAAGCGTTGCCGCAGCAATTCACTGATCCCAATCAACATCCGGTCGCCTGCCTCGTGACCATACTCATCGTTGATTCGCTTGAAGTGATCCAGATCCGCCAACAAAATGCAGAACGGCGTATGTTGGCGACGTGTCAGAGCAGCTTGGTATTCAAGCCTTTCTCGCATAGCCCTGCGATTCAATAATCCGGTCAGTGGATCGGTTTGGGCAGCTTGCTTCAGTTCCAATTCGATACGCACTCTTTCACGGATTTCCTGCCGCAATTGATGGTTGGTTTGTTCCAGTGCAGCAGTGCGTTGGGCGACCCGCCCCTCAAGTTGTTCGTTGGCTTTTTTCAGGGCAGAGTGGGCCTGTTCCGTTGCGACTTGACTGGCATTCAGCCGCGACGCCATGAAATTGAATGCTTCAATTAACTGTCGCAGTTCCTGGTCGTAACCTCGCCCTGACAATTGTCCTTGCAGATGGCCATCGGCAATCTCTTGACAACGTAGCACCAGAGCCCACAGATAACGTTGAAGACGCCGGGCTAATAATTTGCTGAACAGAGCTGCG
>JAAUQA010000135.1 GCA_012032855.1 Candidatus Competibacteraceae bacterium | reverse complement strand
GGCGTCGCTCACTGCAACTTGCTTCATGGAACGGGCCTCGCCGGACGTGCAGGTGCCATTGCCCGTCAGGCAGGCGATATCATTGTCGAGCGCACCCTGGGCCGCAGCCCAAGCGGGGTCTTCGTAGTTGGCGGTGATCTCAGTCTGGATCAGTTGCTGCGTATCCGTCGGCAGGCTGTCCCATTTCTCCAAATTAATCGCGGTCACAACCGGGTCCCAGCCACCCAAAGGGATCGGTAACAGGTGCGTGGACACTTCCCACCAGCCAGCACTATAGCCCGATCCGGCACCGGTTACGGCGCAGTCAACCACGCCTTTCTGAAGCGCACCGGGCACCTCGGCGAAGCTCACATTCACGCCCTCGGCGCCAAGCGCCTCAAGGAATTTCGCGGTCATCCGGCCGGATGCTCGAACCTTGAGACCTTTCAGGTCGTCCAGCCCCGAAATATCGCGATTGCAAAAGACGATCTGCGGTGGATAGGGCGCGATGGCGAGCACATGGCTGTTGAAGCGGGTCTTGAAGATGTCTGCGACCATTGGTTTCGCTGCATCGACCAACACACGCTCATCCTTCGCATTGAGAGCAAGCAGCGGTACGTCTAAACCCTCAAGCTCGGGCGCATCGGCCACCGCATAATCCGCGACAGTCATGCCCACGTCATAGACACCTTGTCCCAACAGCCTATACACGTCGGCAACTCCCAGGTTCATCTGGTCGTGAGTCGTCAGGTTGACGTTGATTGTGCTGCCGGATGCATCGGGCAGGGTGTTTGACCAGAACGGTGCTTCGAACTCCTTGTGCAGAGGAAGGCTCGACCAACTCCCGACGACCGACAAATCTTCGGCCAATATCGGCGAGGCGGAAAGGGCTGTGGACAACAGCAAGACGGCTTTTTTCATTGGGGCACTCCTTGTTAGAACAGGGATTGGGTTAATTACGCGCGAGGCGCGCTTGCATTCGCGATCACGGGAACCTCTGCATCTTCCAGAACATCGGTGATCAGCATGTGTCCAGGTTTGTGGGTGATGCAAAGCGGAATCTTGGCCTGTTCGATCGCAGCTTGTGGGGTTACTCCACAGGCCCAGAAAACAGGAAACTCGCCTTTGGCGACGGGAGCGGGATCGCCCCAATCCGGGTTGTCGATATCCATTATGCCGATTTGCGTCGGATCACCGACATGCACCGGCGCCCCATGCGCGAGCGGATATCTTCGACAGATCTCAGTGACCAGCTCAACGCGATCTTGCGGGATCGACCTCATGCTGACGACCATAGGGCCTCGGAACGGTCCTGAGGGAACAGTAGGAATGTTGGTGCGGAACATGGGCACGATCGTATCGTGGTCGATATGCCAAAGTGGAATCCCTAATTTCTGCAAGGCGTTTTCAAAGGTGAACGAACACCCTAGGGCGAAGGTCACTAGATCGTTCTGCCAGAGATGGTCTATGTTTGCTACGCTACCTTCCAGAACACCGGCTCGGTAAATGTTATAGGCGGGAACATCGCTGCGAATGTCGATATCGTGGCCCAACGTTCTCAGCATCGGATCACCCGTGTCGGATACTCCGACCAACGGGCAAGGCTTTGGATTGCGCTGGCAAAACCGCATAAAATCCAGTGCGTGGGCTTCCGGCATGATCGCAAGATTGGCTTGCAAGTAGCCGACACCAAGGCCGGCCGTATGCGAGCCGTACTGCCCCGTTCGAATGGCCTGTCGCAGCTCAGGCAGCGATCTGGAGGAAAGAGTTTGGTGGGAGATATTCATATTGACCCTCAGATTTTTCGCCAGTATCGCCAGGTCATCATATAAAATCAAATTAATAAAATATGCTTTATAATATAAATATTATCTATACCATTAAGAACTCCTTTGCGGTTTGCTCAGCAAGCAGTGCAGCGGTTGTAATCATTTCGCTGGTGGGATCGCCAAGGTAGGAAACTGAGAAACTGAGGGGGCTTGGAACCCAACCGGGATCGAATTCCAGAAGCCTGCCGGCATCGACAAACTCGCTGCCAAGCGCACGAGGTAAAGCGGCAACACCAAGCCCAGCTTCCACTAAGCGAAAACAGGCAGAGAGGGATGAAGAGGGGAGAAACTTCGCTGAGGGACCGATCCGATCAAAAAGCTCGGCCTTGAGCTCTCGATACGGGCGAGTGTTGCGTGCATAGGTAATTATCGGCTTGCGCAGATGTCCGGCGGGGCCGTCTTCGGGTTGGTCGGTTCCGCTTGAGACATACCAAGCCAATTCGAAAACCGGCAGCATGATGTTGTCCACCGAGTATTCGGAAATCGGACCGAGCAGGATGGCCAGATCAATCTCACGATTGAGCAAATCCTCGCGGAGATTGACCGAGATATCGACGTTGATCTCGATTTCGAGATTCGGGAAACGTTGATGCAACCTTGAGATAAAATCCGGAAGCCAACATTGGGCGATCGTCTCGGAGACGCCAATCCGGAGCAGTCCTTCCACCCCTTTAGGGTCCATGACGTCCTTTTCAATCCGGCTTGCCGTTCGCTCGATTTGCTCAGCATAACGAACCAGAAGTTCGCCACGTTTCGTCATGCGAATACCGGTTGCTGATCTTTCGAAAAGTTGTGTGCCGAGGGTTTCCTCCAGGTTCCTGATCCGAGAGCTTACCGCCGGTTGTGTCAGGTTCAGTGCTGTAGAGGCTTTGTTGATGCCCCCAAGTCTGATGACCGCAAGAAAAGCCTTAAGCTGTTCGAGGTTTAGTCGTGCCATCACTGGAGCCAGTGCAGTTGCTGTTTCTTGACGACGCGTTCATCCACAGTGTCGATATCGAACAGAACCCCTTGATCCTGGCAAGCAACCGTTTTTAGATGTGCCCTATGCTCGTGAAGCAGAATTCGTGCACCCTGATCACCTTCCAAAGTCAATAACGCTTCGTGGTAAGCACGGCCAAAACCCACCGGATGACCGCGTTGCCCTCGAAAGTCAGGAGCGGCAATATCCCAAGGTTCTGCAAGCGCATCGGCAATCCGGCGATGAGTAGCTGGTTTAATAAACGGCATATCGCCTAAAGCAATAATCCATGCCGTTGCCATTGACGTTTCTCGCACTGCCCAAGCCAGACTCACTCCCATGCCTTGATCAGCGTGCGGGCAAATCGTAAGGTCGAATCCGTTCTCCAATAGCAACCGCCTGAGCACCTTGGCTTCGGGGTTGATAACGATCAGCACGTTGTTTAATGCGGCTTGCAAGCTACGTGCTGCAGCGAGGATCATCGGAGTACCGTCCATTAGCGGGTGCAACAGCTTATTGCCCGCGCCGAAGCGGCGAGAGAAACCCGCCGCTAACAAAATACCTTGTTTCAAGTGATGGTCAGCGGTAGTGGCGAAGCAAGCGGTGGTGTGATTCCCTTGATGAACTCCATGCCATTGCGCAGCGCGACCAGTTCCGCGAGTATCGACAAGGCGATTTCAGGCGGTGTGCGACTACCGATGGGTAATCCTACCGGTCCGTGCAAACGGTCGATTTGTTCTTGCGTAAGATCAAGCTGGAGCAGCCGCTTGCGACGATTAGCGTTGTTCAGTTTAGAACCGAGCGCGCCGACATAAAAGGCGTCGGAGCGCAACGCTTCCATCAAGGCCATATCGTCGAGCTTGGGATCGTGAGTCAAGGCGATAATGGCGGTGCGCTGATCAGGGCGTAACTCACGCACCACATCGTCCGGCATACCGGGTAGCCAATCCACTTCGGCTCGCTCCCAAGATTGTTGATACTCTTCGCGCGGATCGCAGACGTAAACCCGATAATCCAGCGCTTGTGCCATCCGGGCCAAATGCAAAGAAGTTTGACTGGCCCCGATAATGAGCAAACGCCAACGTGGGCCGAACAATTGGATCAGTACATCGCCGTCGAGTCCGGGCCGAACCGCTCTACCAGCATGCTGATAAATCGCCGATCCAGTGCTGAGCTGTATTTGGCGCATGACCAACTCACGACGTTCAACTGCAGCGAGCACCGGCGCAAGCGCATCTGCGTTTACCAACGGTTCAACCACCAATTGCAACGTGCCGCCGCAAGGCAACCCGAATCGACGGGCTTCTTCGGCAGTGACGCCGTATTTGATGATCTCGCAGCGCTCAGGAAAATCGCTGTGAACACGCCTGCCCAGATCATCTTCAATGCAACCGCCCGAGACCGAACCGCTCAGCCGTCCGTCATCGGCCATCGCCAGCAGCGCACCAACCGGTCTTGGTGCGGAACCCCAGGTTTGTGCCACCGTAACCAGCGCAACGCGATGCCCGGCTTGCAGCCAAGCTACCGCGTTCCGCAGGACCTCGATATCCATGCTGTCCATAGTCAGGCCCTGAGTTCGGCGGGATCAATCGGCAAACGCCGGATGCGCTTGCCGGTGGCGGCATATAACGCATTAACCAGTGCTGGCGCACAGGGCGGCACTCCCGGTTCACCGACCCCGGTTGGCGCCGCTTCGCTCGGTATGATGTGCACCTCCACTTTGGGCATCTCGTTGATTCGCAACAGCAGATAATCATGAAAGTTGCTCTGCTCCACTGCGCCATCCTTGAGAGTGATCCGCCCGTATAGGGCGGCGGTCAGCGCAAAACCGATGCCGCCTTCCATTTGTGCGGCTATAACATCGGGATTAACCGCAATCCCGCAATCCACGGCGCACACGATGCGATCTACGGTGAACCGGCCGTCTGGTTGTACAGTGACTTCCGCCACTTGCGCGACATAGGAATGGAAAGATTCGTGCACAGCAATGCCCCGTCCTCGACCGGTCAGCAACGGTGTTCCCCACTCCGCCTTTTCCGCAGCTAATTCCAATACGGCCTTGTGACGGGGATGTTCAGCCAGCAAAGCGCTGCGAAATTCGACCGGATCACGGTTTGCAGCGACGGCCAGTTCGTCGATGAACACTTCTGTGGCGAATCCCGTATGGGTATGTCCGACACTGCGCCACCACAGCACTGAAACACCAACCTGCGGCGACAGCAATTCAACACGTCGGTGAGGAATGGCGTAGGGTAAATTAGAAGCGCCTTCTACCGAAGTGGAATCAATGTCGTCCTTGACCAGCATGGCTTCGAATGGCGTACCGGCCAAAATAGATTGACCGACAATACGATGGAACCAGCCGACTGGTTGACCCGCTGCATCCAATGTGGCGCTGAGACGGTGCACGTACTGTGGTCGATAATAGCCGCCTTTGATGTCGTCTTCGCGGGTCCACATCAGCCGAATCGGGGCTTGTAAAGAACGCGTCGCCTTAGCCACAGCTACGCCTTCGGCGATGTAATCCGAGGTTGGATTGGCATGACGACCAAAGCTGCCGCCGGCGAACAGGGTATGAATACGGACTTGAGACGGTTCCAGGCCAGCGATGTTGGCGGCAATGGCTTGATCCAGAGTTTGCAGTTGAGAACCGGCCCAGATGTCGCAGCCGTCGTCCTCCAGTTTTACGACACAACTCAATGGTTCCAATGGTGCATGGGCGAGATACGGGAACTCAAAAACGGCATCCAGCTTTTGCGCGCCTTGGGTCAAGGCATGGTGGGCATCGCCCTCGGCTGCAGCTACCGAAGCCGGTTGATCGGCCCATTCATGATATTGTTTCAATAATGAGTCGGTCGATAAAGTTTCCCCGCCTTCCCAGTCGATGATCAGGGCGTCGCGGCCTTTTTTCGCTGCCCAAAACCCTTCAGCGACCACCGCCACGCCTTGCGGTATCTGCACCACGGTTTTAACACCGGGCACGGCCTTGGTCCGCTCGGCATCGAAGCTTTTCACCGCCGCTCCGAAACGCGGTGCACGGGCGATTAGAGCGGTAAGCATTCCGGGCAGCGACCAATCAATGGCAAAGCGGGCTTGGCCGGTGGATTTCTCCAAACTGTCCTTGCGGGGCATGCTCTTGCCGATGATTTTCCAGTCCTTAGGTGCTTTAAGCGCGACATCGGCCGGTGGCTGCAAACTGGCAGCTATAGCAGCCAATTCGCCAAAGCTGGCTTTTCGGTCGTTTTCCGGATTGATTACAAAGCCGTTTTCGGCCCTCAGCGTGGCGACGTCGACACCCCAATCCGCAGCGGCGGCAGTGATTAGCATCACTCGGGCGGTAGCGCCCGCGCGGCGCAACTGCTCCCACGAATTGCCCAAGCTGGTGCTACCACCTGTGCCCTGTGCCGCCCCACCCCAGGATAGATTAGCGTACAAATTAAGATCGGCTGGGGCCGATTCGACTTTGATCTGTTGCCAATCCGCTTCCAATTCCTCTGCTACCAGCATCGGTAGTCCCGTGTAAACGCCCTGGCCCATTTCCAGATGCTTGATCAGCACGGTGATCATGTTATCCGGCGTGATGCGCAAAAAGGCGTTGGGTACGAACGGTGTGGCGGTTTCGGCACTCGCTGCTGCTCGCCGCATCATGCCGGCAGGCAAATGGAAACCCAGGGTCAAACCGGCAGTTACTGCCACACCGGTTTTTAGAAACGCCCGGCGACCGGAATTGATATTCGCGCTCATGAGCTAGCCTCCAGCAGGTCGGCTGCACCGTGGATAGCGGCGCGTATGCGTAAATAGGTCGCGCAACGGCATAAATTGCCGGACATCGCGGCGTCGATATCGGCGTCGCTCGGCTTGGGCGTGTTGTTTAACAAAGCCAGAGCACCCATGAGTTGACCCGACTGACAATAACCGCATTGTGGGACGTTTAACACAACCCAGCTTTGCTTGAGCGCTTCGAAAGTCTGACCTGTAGCGCCTTCAATAGTAGTAACCTCACTACCGGCCAGTGCGGAGACCGGGATAGAACAAGATCGCACCGGACTGCCGTTGACATGCACGGTGCAGGCTCCGCACAGTGCTTGACCGCAGCCGTATTTAGTGCCGGTCAGGCCCAGCGTGTCGCGCAACACCCACAGCAGCGGTGTATCGGGTGCCACGTTGACCTCATGGTATTGGTTGTTGATGGTGAGGGAAATCATGACGGTGTTGACCTCCATTGAACATGGCCCGGAGCGAGCGTTAGAAAGTCCAAATGCAGTTTGAGCAAGTTTAGTTCAGTATGACCTTAAGCGTCATTAGTAAACCACGTGTGATGTGCATCATCGGTGCTTTGGATACTGGTAGTACCCTCAGGCAGTGGCGAGTCAACCGAACACAAACACTCGGAAAAAGGCATAATGTAGTAATTCTTTTGACATCACCGAGTTGACGACGATGGATTTTAATCATCCTATTGTGCAGAGCGTGTTACTGCCGCTGATACTGGTTTTTATACTGACCGGTATGCTGCGGTCGCTGTTAGGGCGTGTTAGGGGTAATCAATTGGCCTGCGTCTCTATCGGCTTGGGCTTGTTACTGGTAGTTTTGTTGCTGCTGGGCTGGTCCTGGCCACCGAATACCGCTGTTCACAAGCTGCCTTATTTGATTGTAGGCAGTGTGATATTGGGTTTGTTCCTGGATTGGCGTGCGCAGAAACGCAGTTGGTTTGTCGGCGCTACTTTGCTTTGGCCACTGTTGGTTTTGGCTTGGCTGGCGGCGGTTCGGCTAAGACAGCCGGAGCTTGGGCTGATACTGGAATTGGTGGCGCTTTATGGGGCTTCTGTGCTGATTTTCTGGCGTCTGGAGCGGGTGCGTGCGGATGTGTTGATCCCCTCCAGTATGGTACTCAGTGCCGCATTGGGATTAGGCGCTGTTGCAGCCCTTTCCGCCTCGCTGTCGTTGGGCCAGTTAGCGTTCGCGCTGACCGCAGCGGTTGGTGGGTTTATGCTGTGGAACTGGCCTAAGCGGCGCGATGAATTCGGTTATTCCGGAATCTTCGGTGCTGCCGGGGCGCTGTTGATTCTCACCGCATTAGTACTGTTATTGACTGATGTAAAACCTGTGGC
>JAAUQA010000134.1 GCA_012032855.1 Candidatus Competibacteraceae bacterium | reverse complement strand
AAAACTAGTGTATACCCAGGTTTCTGTATTGAGAAACTGGGACAACTGGTCTCCCTGGATCGAAAGAGATCCGAGTATCCAAAATACCTATGAAGGTCCGGATGGAGAGGTTGGTTCATTGGTAAAATGGATTGGCGATGAAGAATTATCCGGATCAGGTCAGCTAAAAATAGCTTCTATGGATGCCCCCAACTCGCTTACCTATGAGCTGAGCTTTCTTGTCCCTTATGAAATGAATTCTACCGGCGGGTTTAATCTGAGTACAGACTCAGAATCAAGCACGACATTAAATTGGATGGCTGAAGGTAAAATACCCTTCCTTATGAGGCCCATGATGCTGTTTATGGATATGGATAAACACATGGGTGCTGATTTTGAAAGAGGTCTGTTCAGAATTGACTCCGTTTGCACGGGAATTTACCAGGAAATGATCAAAATAATGGCACAGGATTCCAGCACGACGGATACATTACAAACAACCGTTCAATAAATTTTTGCAATGAGGCTGCAGAACTAACTTGAAAACTATTTTCTGCAGCTTTTTTTCTTAATATTTGCTTAAATATCAAGAATCCTTCTGGAAAACTCCGCCAAATTGCAGTCAATTTGAAATCCCTTCCTTTAATTTGCAGACTAATTAGTTACTTATTTTTTGCGTATGAGGTGCCTTTATTGTTTTATATTTCTTCTTCCTTATTTTTTAGTTGCTCAGGAAGACAGTTGCCAAATTAAATTTCAGGTCAACGGATTCAATGGCGGTAAAGTAAAATTCATTGCCCAGTTTTTCGCCGTTCGCCAGCCCTCGTAGGTTGTCTGTTGATATGGATTCAGGATATACATACGCTCGTTCGATTTCAGGAAGGACTTTTCGCCGGAAATGATATTACGTCCATCCACCGCAATGACCAGACCGATACGGCGTTGGGTTCTATTGCGCACTCGAATGGTGTAGTTCTCGCCCTGGCGTGCTTGCAAATACGCTTTATTCGTTTTATCTCGACGGTCTTGATGGGAGAGTGGATATTGCTTAAATACCCGTCCGCGTTCATCTATAATTTCAATATCAACTGGATTCCATTCCCTCCATCCTTGAGCGTTACTCGGTAATGTCCAAGTAATTGCTAATAAAATGACAATAGGTTTTAAATAGTTCAGCATTTTTTATCTCCAGTTAAAATGAATCAGTGGTAGTGAGATGCTAAAACTTTATCCGGTAATCCCTGAACAATCCCTGAATAGGTCAGGGCTTATGAGTGCATCACGCGTGTTGATCGATTCGGTGATGAAGTAAGGCAATTGAATTGCCCGTAACAGAACAACGATTCAGTCGACGTTCAGCTTGGCACGAGTATTTTGTATAACGCCGGGTTACCGGTGGATGAGCATACTGATTGAAAACTAAGGAGCCGAACGGGTAACGGTGGTAGCGGTGAAATCAAACTATTTAATCCTTGGGCGCCTCATTATTTTGCTTTTGATCGGGATTTTTCTTTTGATCGGGCATTTTACGCTAGCTACCGCTCAGGCCGAATCCCAGCGCCAGGGGTTGAGTTCGGATCAAGCGGCTTCGGCAGCACGCAGTGCCACCGGCGGTAAAGTGTTGGGGGTGCGGGGTGGGAAGCGAGATGGTGGTAGTTATAGCGTTAGAGTGCTTTTACCCGACGGTCGGGTGCGTAACTTACGTGTCGATGCGCAAACCGGCAAGGTGTCGGATTAGCTGACGGACTGCTCAAGACTGATGCGTATATTAATAATTGAAGACGAGCTACCCCTGCAAGCGCAGATCAATAACTGCTTGCGGACCCAAGGCTATGCCGTCGATATTGCCAGCGACGGCAACACCGGCCACTATCTGGGCATGGAATACCCGATTGATATGGCCGTCGTCGATCTGGGCCTACCGGATCTAAGCGGCATTGAAGTAATCAAACGCTGGCGCAGCGCGGGACGCCATTTCCCGATTTTGATTCTCACCGCCCGTGGTCGTTGGCAAGACAAAGTGGAGGGATTAGAAGCGGGGGCCGACGATTATTTGGTGAAACCCTTTCATCAAGAAGAATTATTAGCCCGGTTACGCGCCTTGGTCAGGCGCGCCAAAGGCTGGTCTCAAGCGGTGCTGCATTGCGAGCCCATCGCGCTGGATACCGGGGCGCAAACAGTGACGGCCAACGATCAGCCTGTAGAACTGACTGCCTACGAATATAAAATGCTCGAATATCTCATGCTGCATGTCGGGGAGGTGGTTTCCAAGACCGAGCTCACCGAACACCTCTACCAGGAAGATAGCGATCGGGATAGCAATGTTCTGGAGGTCTTGGTGGGACGATTACGGCGAAAATTAGATCCCGAACGTACCCTAAATCCCATTGAAACCCTGCGTGGTCGCGGCTATCGGTTCCGCTTACCCCGTTCCACGGACTGATGGGGTCGTTAAGAACCCGCTTACTCATCGCCGCTAGCGCGTGCTGATCGCTTTTTTAGGTCTTACCGGCTTGGCGTTGGACCAGGCTTTTCGGGAAAGCGCGCTGGTGTCTGTGCAGGAACGCTTACAAGCGCAGGTCTTTATGTTGCTGGGAGCTGCGGATTCCGCTGTTGATGGACAGCTTACTCTGCCGAATACCCTGCCGGAAGCTCGTTTTTCCACCCCCGGCTCCGACTTATACGCACAAGTCTTGGATCGTGACGGCGCGCTGATATGGCGGTCCATGTCCTTGCTCGGCATGGAATTGCCGCCTTTACCATCCCTGCCGGTTCCCGGGCAATTGATTTTCCAGCAGATTGATGCGATGGACGATACTCCGTTGTTCAGCCTGAATTTTACTGTCAGTTGGGAAATCAGCGCCGGTACCTATCGTTACTACACCTTCCAGGTTGCCGAAACGCGACGTGGGTTCGATAATCAAGTCGCGGGTTTTCGGCGCAGCTTATGGGGCTGGTTGTTGGTCTCAGCCCTGGTGCTGTTGCTGGTTCAGGGCGTTATTCTCAGTTGGAGCCTTAAACCATTACGCCAGGTCGCCGGCGAAGTCCGGGAAATTGAGCTCGGCCACCAAACCGAATTGGCCGGTGTTTATCCCCGTGAATTGAGTGCGCTGACCGAAAATCTGAATGCCCTGATCCATAACGGTCAAGCGCACTTGGAACGCTACGTCACGCTCTGGCCGATCTTGCACATAGTTTAAAACCCCATTGGCCGTTTTACGTGGCGCGGTGGACATGCCGGCCGGAGAGCTGGTGAATACCGTGCAGGAACAGGTCGAACGGATGAACCGTACGGTAGAATATCAACTACAACGGGCTGCGGTAGCGGGCCGCACCGTCTTGACCGCACCGATTGCGGTGCCCGCTGTCGCCCGTAAAGTCATAGACGCACTGGACAAAGTCTATCGACATAAAGCATTACGGTTCAGCAGTGCTGTGGATGATGAGATTCTTTTTTATGGTGACGAAGGTGATCTGTTCGAGATTTTAGGTAATTTAACCGATAACGCCTGCAAATGGGCCAAGCAACGCGTGGCGATACGCGCCCGCCAAACGGAACACGCCGGTCGCCGGGAGTTGCTGTTGGAAATCGAGGATGACGGTCCGGGAATTCCTGTCGAGCAGCGCTCGCAGATTTTGCTGCGGGGCGCACGTGCAGACTTAAGCGTGGCGGGGCACGGCATCGGTCTGGCGGTGGTACGCAACATTGTTGAAGAGGTTTATCTGGGTAAACTGAGTATCGATAGTGGGCAATGGGGAGGCGCCTTGCTGCGGGTACGGGTACGCCTTTAAGGGCTGGCAAGGGCACGATCTTGTGGGTACCATGGAATGATTCACCATAAGACCGTTAGTTCGGGGGAGCACATCATGTTGATTATGAGTAGCGATGTACGCAAGGGGTTGGAGGGCGTCGTTGTCGATGAAACGGCCATTGCCAAGACCGATATCCATTCCTTGACCTATCGCGGCTACCCCGTGCAGGAATTGGCTCAGCATTGCAGTTTTGAAGAAGTGGCCTATCTGATCTGGAATGGCGATCTACCCACAACCGCACAATTAGAAGAGTTCAAGCAAGAAGAAGCTGAGCAACGAGAAATTAGCGAGCGATTGATGGGTGTGATCCGTTCGTTTCCTCACGCCGCGCATCCGATGGATACCTTGCGCACCGCAGTCAGCCACCTGGGAATGGAAGCGGCTGATGTCCATGGATAATAGCCCATCGGCAAACCGCAACAAGGCCGTTCGATTGTTGGCTCAGATACCCACAATCGCCGCTGACGACTATCGTTATCGCCAGGGCTTGGAGCGCATCCCACCCCGTACTGATTTAGGCTTTGCCGCCAATTTTTTCAATATGTGTTTCGGTACAACTCCCTCGCAGGAAGTATTGGATTGTTTCGAAGTGGCCTTGATTCTCTATGCCGAACACGGGTTCAATTCCTCCACGTTTACCGCCCGGATTGTGGCTTCTACCTTATCGGACATGTATAGCGCAGTTACGGCGGCGATCGGTTCCCTGAAGGGCTCGTTACATGGTGGGGCTAATGCAGGGGTCATGCGTATGCTGTTGGAAATCGGCAAACCGGAGCTGGCGCAGTCCTGGGTCGATTCGGCGTTGGCCGCTAAACGCAAAGTCATGGGTTTCGGGCATCGAGTCTATAAACGGGGTGATCCACGGGTGCCGATTATGCATACCGCGCTTAACGAAATGGCTCGCTGCACCGGCGACCGGCAGTGGTTGGATATTCAGGAAATCGTGACCCGAACCATGTGGGAACGCCGACGTATGCATCCCAATATCGATTACAAAGCGGGGCCGACTTATTATCTCATGGGTTTTGATATCGACATCTTTGGCCCCCTGTTCGTGATGAGTCGGCTGGTCGGCTGGACTGCCCACTTTGTCGAACAGTTGGCGTTCAATCGGATGATCCGTCCGCTGAGTTCTTACGTGGGACCCGCCCAGAGAGCACTGGCTGACCGGAAAAAAATCGCACTTTAAACGTGTTGTGATACGCCTAATCAGCTAGCAGACAGCGTATATCAGGCAGGTATGGCTTAAGATTGTGCCCAGCGCAAATACAACGCTCCATTTTAGGGCGATAGGCAGCCGAGCAGTCATTTGCTTTCCGGGAATAGCGCCCTCCTTGGTGGTTATCTGTTTGTTTATAATAGATATAAATATGTGGGCATAGAATATGCTAAATCGTAAGCGAGAACAAATCGGAGAATTCTTTAACCACTCCGGTTTGGGCTTGTTACATGCCTCCTCGCTTAATCCTCCGCTTAGGGGTGCCTTTTGGCACCTCTCTTTTTTTGTCGATCGCGCGCTATGCAGATTGCTCTAATCCATCATTTATCCAAGCGTTTTTCGTTGTTCAGCGGGTTGTTTCTCTTATTAACTTGGTGGCTCGTTACCGGTTCGGGGTTGGCTCAAACACAACTGCACGAGATTAGCGTCAGCACGACCCGGTTTCGCGTCGAAATAGCCCAGACTCTTGAGGAAAGGCAGCAGGGGCTGATGTTTCGCACTCAACTGCCTGCTGATCAAGGCATGTTGTTCGTGCAACCAACGCCGGGACAGGCGAGCTTCTGGATGAAAAATACGTATATCCCTCTGGATATGCTGTACTTTGACGATCAGGGACAGCTGTTGGAAATGCATACTGATGTACCGCCTTGCAAAGCGAAGCCCTGCCCGGTTTATAAGAGTCAGGCAACGCGAGTAAAGTATATTTTGGAAATCAACGGTGGGCTGGCTGAACGGGTGGGCTTAAAACCCGGAGATCGCTTAGCTTGGCATTAGCCCCGTTCTATCCTTTAGCCTGCTCCCAAAGTGCGTCTAGCTCAGCCAATGAGGCTTGTTCGGGATTGCGGCCTAGCGCAGCGAGCTGGGTTTCGATATGACGGAAACGGGTTTCGAAGCGGTGATTTGCGGTGCGCAATGCGGATTCCGGCTCTATGTGAAGATGACGGGCTAGATTGACGCAGGCAAATAACAAATCGCCGATTTCATCAGCAACTCGTGTCGTTGAGTCGTTGGTTTTCATTTCGTCTTCAATTTCCGTCAATTCCTCCCTTACTTTATCCAGCACCGGGGCTACTGCAGGCCAATCGAAACCTACCCGCGCGGCTTTAAGTTGTAGTTTCATGGCGCGCATCATCGCCGGTAGCGTGCGCGGAACATCGTCCAGCACACTGGCTGGAGCGGAGTCGCGTTCTGCGGCCTTGATTTGCTCCCAAGCCGCTTGTTGTTCTGTCTGGTTAGCATATCGTGCATCGCTGAACACGTGAGGGTGCCGAGCAATCATCTTGTCCGTAATAGCCAGGACCACGTCATTGAAGTTAAAGACTTGTTCTTCACTGGCTAGTTGGGCGTAAAATACGACTTGGAACAATAAATCACCCAACTCTTTTTTTAGTTCCTCTCGATCCCCTCGTTCAATCGCATCGGCGACCTCATAAGCTTCTTCCAAGGTATAGGGCAAAATGGTGGCGTAAGTTTGCGCTCTATCCCACGGGCAACCGCCATCCGGATTGCGTAATAGCGCCATCACATCCAATAATCTGTCAATTTCGCTCATTAGGAATTTCTTGCTTGAAATAACAAAGTTAGTTATCTTTATACGTTGCCTTTAGCAAAGCGGGGTTTTACTTAATGTCGAAAGAAGATCATATTGAAATGGAGGGTACGGTCGTAGACACCCTGCCCAACACCATGTTTAGAGTTGAATTAGAGAATGGCCATGTGATTACCGCCCATATTTCCGGGCGTATGCGTAAAAACTATATCCGCATTTTGACCGGAGATAAGGTGAAGGTGGAATTAACCCCTTACGATTTGAGCAAGGGGCGTATTGTCTATCGCGCGCGTTGAATGTCCAATAATCAACGATTCCTGATTACGCAATTCCTGTGCGCAAAACCAGACACAATTTCTACTTTGGCTTGGATGGATAGTCAGTGAATTTCCTCGACTTCCATAATCTCTATTGACAGAGCGTCATCCTGTTCCGTAACGACGACATGTCCACCGTTCACTAACCGACCAAACAGCAATTCTTCCGCCAGCGGTTTCTTGATGTTCTCCTGAATCACTCTGGCCATCGGGCGTGCGCCCATTTTCGGATCATAGCCGCGCGTTGCCAACCAGGTGCGGGCAGCTTCGCCGACCTCCACGGTGACACCCTTCGGTTCCAGTTGCGCTTCCAATTCGATAATGAACTTATCGACCACATGGTTGATTGTGGCTGCGTCAAGTGCTTTAAATTGGATAATCGCATCTAACCGATTGCGAAATTCCGGAGAAAACATTCGTTTGATGAATTCCATGCCGTCGCTGCTGTGATCCTGTGCAGTGAACCCGATAGAAGGACGATCCATTTGTTCGGCCCCGGCGTTGGTGGTCATGACGATGATAACATTACGAAAATCGGCTTTGCGACCATTGTTATCAGTCAGTGTCCCGTGATCCATCACTTGTAACAGCAAATTGAATACATCCGGATGCGCTTTCTCGATTTCATCCAATAACAGCACCGCGTGGGGATGTTTGAGAATCGCATCGGTCAACAGCCCGCCTTGATCGAAGCCGACATAACCGGGCGGGGCACCGATCAGACGCGATACGGTATGCCGCTCCATATATTCCGACATGTCGAAGCGAACCAGCTCAATGGCCATGACATTGGACAATTGTCTGGTGACTTCGGTCTTACCGACGCCGGTTGGGCCGGCGAACAGGAAACAGCCGATTGGTTTTTGTTCGTTACCCAAGCCGGCGCGCGACATCTTGATGGCATTAGCTAATGTACCGATCGCTTCATCCTGCCCGAACACCACCAATTTCAAATCGCGTTCCAGATTACGCAGCACATCTTTATCTGAAGCAGAAACGCTCTTGGGTGGTATGCGCGCGATTTTGGCGATAATCGACCTCAATCTCCGCTACCCCAACCACCTTTTTGCGCTTGGCTGCAGGCAATAGACGCTGGCTCG
>JAAUQA010000133.1 GCA_012032855.1 Candidatus Competibacteraceae bacterium | reverse complement strand
GAAAACTGACTTGGTGTTGCAGATTTTTTTGCGCACAAAGCCGTTCGATGGATTCCCGCAACGGGCCTTTGCCGAACAACAGGAAACGGGTGCTGGGGATGCTCCCGCAGTATCCTCGGTATGGCTTCCAGCAATACCCGATGGCCTTTGCGCTCGATGAATTGAGCCGCCATCCCCACTGCTTGTTCATCTTGCGCCAGACCGAATTCGCGCCGCAGCCAATCCCGGTCCCCGCTAGGACGATAGCGGTCGGTATCCACGGCGCTCGGCACGCAAGTGACTTGGTTTGCGGGCAAACCCTCGCCGAGTAGTACCTGACGAATCCCTTCAGAAATAGTGATGATTCGCTGGTAACGGCGGTATTTCCAACGCGCCAGCCAGTGCGGTTCCGGATTGTCCACCCGCCGGCTGAGAATCGCGGGAACACCCTCCCGCCGCGCCGCCAATCCGCCCCACAAGTCGGCTCCGCGCCGGCTGTGGATATGCACCAGATCGGGCCGTTCGTGGCGGAAAATAGCGCGCAGACGTGAACTTAGCCGAAAATCCAATTCACCATGCATAGGAATCGGGTAAAGCTGATCAACCAAGCCTTCAGCCTCTTGAGCGATGGCGCTGTCCTGCGGACAGATCAACACGTGTTGGCCCGGCAGTTCGCGCAACCCGCGCAACAGAAAGATCACTTGCAGCGCACCGCCGTATAGGTGCCGGCCGCTTTCGATGTGCACTACCTTCATGCGGTAACGGAGGCCAATAACCGCTGAGCGGCAGCTAGAACGCGATCTGCCGTATGCAGCCGCATGCAGGTGAAAGCACCATCGCAGGTCGGATGCCGGCGACAAGGCGAACAGGCTAAGGCGTGATAAAGAACCAGGGCTTTAGGAGTGGAGGTGTCCAAATAAGGACGGGTCGAACCGAATAAAGCTATCGTCGGTACACTCAGGGCAATACCGAGGTGGGTCAGCCCGGTATCGACGCCGATTAGCAAGCGTGCATCCCGAATTAGCGCGGCGGTTTGGCCCAGCGTTGTGTTACCGGTTAAATTGACGAGACCGTCGGCACTCATCTGAAGGATTTCAGCGGCGGCTTGGCGGTCGTTCGGTCCGCCCAACAGCATAACCGGCAATCCCAACTGGTCCGGTAATAGTCTTGATAATTGCGCCCAGTGATCAGAAAACCAGTGTTTCTGAGGGCGAGTGGTAAAGGGACAGAACACGGCGTAAGGCGTGTCAATGCCTGAAGCATGCCGTTGCTGCAGAGCGTGGTCGGCGTCGGCCTGAGCAATCGCAATATCCATGCAAAAATCGCCCGGGTCCAACCCCAACGAACGGGCCAAGTGCAGGTATTCCGAACCAATGCGACGGTCATCGGCTTGGCGGGAAAGCACCTGAGTCATCAAGTATTGGCTGCCTTCTCGTGAACCTAATCCGACTCGCTCCCCAACACCGGTCAGCCTCGCCCATACACCGCTTTTCAACAGGCCCTGCAAATCCAGCACCAGATCGAAACGACGTTGCCGCAGGTTTTTAGTGAACTCTCGGACACGCCGGAGTAGTTCCCGATAGCGGTGTTCCTGCCACAATTGCCGCCATTCCTGCTTGGGCCAGACGATGACCTCATCAAGGCGTGGATTATGGCGCAACAAATCGCGCGCAGCGGGTTCCACCAACCAGGCAATATGGGCATCGGGCCAGGCATTGCGCAGCACGGGAATCAGGGCTGAGGCCATCACCACATCGCCGATGGCGCTCAGCCGAATGATTAAAATACGTTTCATGCCTACGTCGGCAAGGTACGCGATGCGTACCCTACCGGGTTAAAACTCCCAACGGAATTCCGTGGTGATGGCATGGTCGTCCAAATTATCGTAATCGAACAGGGTGCGGTATTGGATCAACGCGGATGCGCCGTTGTTAAACCGCGCTGAGAGGCCTAGCCCAAGCCGGAAATAATTCTTGTCCACCGGGTCCGTCGTCAGTTCAAAGAAATTATCCGGCACGTCGGCACCTTCGACGAAACGGCCGCGGACCACGCGACGGTCATCCTCGAATTCATGCAGCCAAGTCAACTCCAGCTGCGGTTGCATGATGCCCCAAGACTGATCAATGGTATAGCCGGCCCGTCCGCTCAGGCTAAACACCAGCGATTGCAAATCCTGGTCTTCGACGGCAACCGCCCAACCAGACCCCGCATTGTTATTACTGGTCCGTTCCCGGAACTCGTCCACCTGCACGTCCAGGTAACTCAACCGCGTTTCAGGACCGAAGAAGAAGTTACCGTAAGCAAATTCATAGCCGGCACCCAGATCAATGAAAAACTGCGTGCCGTCGTAATCACTCTTGAACCGCTGATCCACGGCGACATTTTGCAATTCATAGCGCACGTTCCGGCTCTGGTCGTAGTCGTACCAGCCGTAATTAAGCATACCGTCGAGATAAAATCGCTCAGCGCCGTAGTAGGTGCCGTACAGGGTCAGGCTATACCCGCGCGTATCTAATTTTCCCCCATTGCTGTCGATGTCGGTATCGGTATCGGTATAGGAAAACGCCGTACCCAGTACTAAACGGTCGTTAAAGCGGGTAATCGGCACCCATAGTCAACCCATAGGATGATCGAAATCGAACCCGGCCTGTATTCCGCGTGGCGATCCCGGTCGTCCAAAATTTGGCCGGTACCGCTCGACAAAAAATGTGCCGAAGCTGCTCGCCGAGATTGACGCCGGATATTTGCAGCCGGTCCTGTCCGCCGCCCAGACTGGCGGTGAGATAGCGTAGATCCTGGCCGGTCAGCGTCCAACCGCCGCGTTGGATATTCAACCCGTCGATATCAATGCCCATGATGCCGGAGCGCAGCGAGAACAACCGCGAGCGAACATTGCCCATATGGGTGGAGACGCTGGTGTGCGATGTATCCAGCGCTGTGCCTAAATCGTCAGGGGTAATTTCAGTCAGTGCCGGCCCCGCTCCCGGATCGTCGTTCATGGCCGCGTCGATGAGATCATCGCAATCGCGCAGGAAGTTCTCGCCGGCCGCCCGATCGAAACACAAACCGCCTACTGAGCGACCGACGGCTTGTTCGTTAGGATTGTCGGTCAAGTTTTCCAATTTATCCTGAAAATCTTCCTTACTGAGAGTCACCGTAATCGTGACGGTAGCTGTATCCGTGCTGATGCCATCGCTGATGGTATAGGTGAACGTATCGGTGCCTGCAAAGCCTCCATCCGCCGTATAGGTGATCGTTCCGGCGGCATTGATCAAGGCTGTTCCATTGGCCGGTTCGCTGACTTGGGTGATGACGGGTTCGGTTCCCACATCATTGCTCAACACCGCAATTTCGACCGACTCGCCTGCCGGGGCGGTCGCCACATCGTCAACCGCATCCAACTCTGGCGCGGTCACTGTCACGGTGACTGTTGCCGAATCGGACTGACCGAAGCTGTCAATGATGGTGTATGAGAAGACATCCGTTCCAGCGAATGCGGATGAGGGGGTATAGGTAACCGAGTTGTCAGCATTTAACACCGTCGTGCCGTTGGCTGGATTGCCGAGTTGAGAGATCACTAAACCGGTGCCGGTATCGTTAGCCAGCACATCGATATCGACCGGAGTTCGTGCAGGCGTTGTCGCCGTATCGTCCACGGCGTTCAAGCCCGGTGCTTGAACCGTTATGGTGACCGTTGCTGAATCGGATTGGCCGAAGCTATCAGTGATAGTGTAGGTAAAGGTATCGGTTCCCGCGAAACCGGGATCAGGAGTGTAGGTGATCGTGTTGTCGCCATTCAGCACCGCCGCTCCGTTGGCTGGATTAACGACTTGGGAGATGACTAAATCGGTGCCGGTATCGTTAGCCAGCACATCGATATCGACCGGAGTTTCTGCCGGGGTAGTGGTTGTATCATCCACTGCGTTCAGACCGGGCGCCAAAACCGTAATCGTTACAAACGCTGTATCGGATTGGCCGAATGCGTCCGTGATGGTGTAGGTAAACACATCTGTGCCAACAAAATCCGGGTTTGGTGTATAGGTGATGGTGGAATCCACATTGACTATCACCGTGCCACCAGCCGGATCAGTAACTTGGGAGATCGCCAAACCGGCGCCGGTATCGTTGGCTAGCACGGCGATAGTCACCGGCATTTGCACTGGCGTGCTGGCCGTATCGTCGACCGCGTTCAAGCCCGGCGCTAACACGGCCACCGTCACAAGTGCCGAATCAGTCTGGCCAAAGGCATCGGTAATGGTGTAGGTAAAGGTATCCGTTCCGGAGAACCAGGCGTCGGGTTATAGGTAACTGTACTGTCGGCATTCACCGTCACGGTTCCATTGGAGGGATTATCCACTTGGGTCAGCACTATGCCTGTGCCGGTATCGTTAGCCAACACGGCTATGGTGACTGGAGTTTGGGCCGGCGTGCTGGCCGTATCGTCGACAGCATTCAGCCCCGGCGGCAAGACCGTGACCGTAACAGTCGCCGAGTCAGACTGGCCGAATGCATCGGTAATGGTGTAGGTGAAAGTGTCGTCTCCGGCGAAATTCGCAGCCGGCGTGTAGGTAATCGTCCCATCGTTATTGAGTGCCGCCGCGCCGTTGGCCGGATTACCGACTGCAGTGACAGCAATACCGGTACCGGTGTCGTTAGCCAACACGGCTATGGTGACTGGAGTTTGGGCTTGAGTGGTAGCCGAATCGTCCACCGCCTCTACTGGCGGCGGAAGTACTTGGACTGTCACAGTAGCGGTATCGGATATAATCGTTGGTAACCCAGCCAAGTTCGGTTCTATGGTATAGGTAAAGAGATCAGTGCCGGAGAATCCTGGATTGGGTGTATAGATGACTTGGCTACCACTGATTACCGTTGTTCCATTGGACGGACTAGTGACGTCTGTGATAATTAGCGGTATCCCCGCCGGACTTGTTGTGTCATTTGCTAGGACATCAATGCCCACAGGGGTTTCCGCTGCGGTGATTGCCGTATCATCGACGGCGTTGGGGATAACCGTCTGCGCCAACAACTCCGATCCCCAGTCAGGCAGCAGCATGAGACTGAAGCCAACGAAAGCGAGAGCAATAACTTTGCACCAAGCCTGCCCTTCAAACGTGCGCTTTTTCATTATGAGTACCGTCCGTAAAATCATGCCACCGAAAAGCATCCAACAACTTGGCGCCTTTACAACCGACCGTTATCTCCGATCAGGGTAAACGCGGCCCAGAACACCGGATGTGCCGTGTTGGCATCATTCAATAAGCTCAGTTGTGCACGTCGCAATGCTTCCGCCCGCCCCTGTCCAGGCACTTGCGAGAATGACTCAAAGGTGCGAGTGGTCAGGGTCACGGTGGGTTCGGAAACCACGTACCAATGTGAGGCCAACAAGCTACGAGCACCGGCATAGAGAAATGCCGTAGCCAATCCGGATAAGCCTTCGCCCCGCAATTGTCCGCCACCTTCGCCTGCTGTGTTGCAGGCCGATAGCAATACCCAGTCGGCGTCCAAGCGAAGATCTGCAATAGCGCTTGCCCCCAGTAATCCGTTGTTATCTACACTGTCGGCTGCTTGCGGTGTAAGCGCTAGCGCTGGTTCCGTTAGGCAATCCAATTCGCCGGGCAGCAGCGCATGGGTAGCAAACGCGATAATGCGATAGTCTTGCAGGTTGGCCGCTTGTACATTGGGAACATTAGCTTGGCGACCCAAGACAACGGATTGATTCGGATCGGCTCCCAGAGTCCGCGCTAATATACGTAATTCATCTGCTGTTTCCGGAAGTTGCGGCAATCGTGCGATGACAGCAGCGTCGATACGACATTCCTGCGCTATATCTGCAATGCCACCGCGCACCGTCCCGTCAGCTGATTTGAAAAACCGGATTGCCAAGCCCGATAAAAGGTAAAGTCGCTTGAGAGGTTCTCGCTACTTGCCGGAATTGCTGCAGGGCAACTACCGAGGGCAGGATGCTGAGCGCCATATCTTTCACCAGCCAGGACGTTCCTCGATAATCGCGAGGATTTGCCGGAGGATTGCGGACCAAAAGGGCAGGAGGCAAACTCAATAACGGACCCGCCGGCACCATGACCAAATGATCCACGCCGTTCAGCGCGGTATCCAGCGGTCCCAGCAATTGCCGGTACAGATCGTGCGCAAGGGTCAGATCGAAATTCGGCAGTGTGCCGGCACTGACATCCACGCCGGCGCGCAAGCGTTCGACCCGCTCGTTCAATTGTTGGGCCGATAGATTGACCGAAATGCCTTGCAAGCCACCATCTGCATTGATTAAAAACACCCAGGTTGCTGTTTTACCGGGTAACAACCGCAATAACGCTTCGCCTTGTTGCAACAGTTCTGCGATTTCCGCCACAGGCAAGGGTTCCGGGCTAACCAAACGGCCATAGCGGGGAAATTTAGCCTGCAGTTGTTCTTCCTGAAGTTGATACTCCTCAGCGGCCTCACGTAATTGGGCCTTTAGCGTTTCTTCTTTGGCCCGATCCCGTGCCAACGCCGGTTTACTTTGCTCCAAGCCTAACTCGTACTGCAGATCCTGAGTCGTCTTCAAAGCATCTTGTAAGGCCCGTGCTGTTTCTTGTACCTCAGGATTCGATTCGGCCAAGCGCGCAGCCATTTGGGTAATAGCTCGTCCCGCCGCTGGCGTCTGGCCTAGTTGAGATACCGTAAAGGCTTCTTCAAGTAATGCTGTTTGGTTATTTCCCGTCTCAACGGCGGCGAGTTCAAACAACAACATCAGATAGCCTTCTAAATCGGTTGTTCTAAGCTGCGCGCGCGCCGCCCGGTCGCTTACCAGAATTCGTTGCGCTTCTCGCCACAATTGCAAGGCCCGTTGTGGTTGTCCGGCTTCGCGTTCGATAGTGGCTAGGGTTGCTAAAGACTCGGCCAGCGCTTGTCCTTCACCGAACAACACCCGTTTGAGATCAATAGCGGCTTGCGCTTCGGTGCGCGCTTGGGCAAACGCTTGACGGCGGCGATAGACTTCCGCTAACCGATCATGACTTTCACCGACCCAGTAATAGTCACCGCCACGGATGGTGTCGAAAATCTCCAGCGCCTCAAGGTAGGCCGATTCTGCATCGTCCAGTCGGTTCAATTCAACATACACATCGCCGACGCCAACCAGCGAATGGGCAATACGGGGGTTTAATGCGCCTTGTTGAGAGCGTGCTGCCGCCGCTTGGCTCACATCCCAGGACTGTTGCGCGTATTGTTCGGCCCGTGCCCGGTCGCCGTGATCCAACTCATGCCAAGCGCGGTACACTAGAAATTCCGGCCAGTCCGACTCGTCAGAAGAAGCCCTGACCAATGGTTCGGCGCGTTGGAACATCGGTTCCGCCGCGCCGGGTTGCAACCGGCTGAGTTCACGGGCGATCCGAGCAACCAGATAACCGCTACTCGGATCGTCGACTCCTTTGAGACGTTCGTGGATTTCCAACGCCCGCTGCGCCAGCTCAAGTGCTTGGCGATGATTTTTAGCGGAGTTATACAGCGTGCTCAGCTGATCTAAACCCACAAATTGGCCCATATCTTCCAGCCCGATGAGCCTTCCATCGGTCGTCAGCGTTTGTTCGGCCAATGCGATCAGTTGCGATTGGGTTCCAGCTACGGTGGTCTGCGCCTCACCCCGCTGCGATGCCTGGATGAAATCCTCGAACAGCGGTGCTAAATGGGCCGGCCCCCACAGAACAAAGGCGCGGTTATTGATGCCGGCGGCAATCAACAGATAAGGAAAACCGCCGTTGTAACTCGCGCAACGGCGCAGGTAGGCCGACTGATCGCTCAATAAGCGGGTGGCTTCCGGTTCGTCGCAGGCAGCGACGGCTTGAATGGTCGTTGCTAGATCGCTACTGTTGAACAGCGTTTCTTCCCAATTTGCTGCCGGGCGTGGTACTTGGCCGCGCCAAAGCAAGCCGGTATACCGCTCCCACCCCGGACAACGAATCTCAAACTGTTCCAGCGCTTGACTGCTACCGCCGGACTTGTAGA
>JAAUQA010000132.1 GCA_012032855.1 Candidatus Competibacteraceae bacterium | reverse complement strand
AGGTGTCCCAAATCAAATTGAATGCGAATGTCCAACGCTTGCGGATCAATCGCCATCGGTGGAGATTCCGCTGCGTCGGCTTGCTCGTTTTCGGACATGGTGGCCTCCATTAGCCGGTCAATAATCAGTCTACGCCCATCCAGTCGAGCTTCTGCCAGGATGTTCGTGCCCTGGCGCAGAACCAACGGGTAATCTGTGCCGGACAACGACGGAGGCAGCAGTAAAACATCACCGTGGGTTATGGTTGGCAATGATCCGGCCGGCAACTGCAATTGCCCAACTGCTATAGTCAGGTCGGTGGGCAACTCAGCCCAGTCCAACCCATTGATTGCCGCAGGCATGGACGTTAGGGTTTCAAGCAAAGCTGCCACAGCCGCTTCATCCAGATACAGAACCGCTTCGGGGAGTCGGCCCGTTCCTGACGGTGGCCACAATCCCAGCCGGAGGATGTTTTCAGGCGGGTAGTCGTTATTTTGCGTCACGACCGCGACAATGCCGGAAGCTGCTGCCAACGCGTCGCAGAATGGACCTATGGCTGCATTCAGTACCGCTTGCCGCAATGGTACAGGAAGTGGGTTGATATCTACCCCGCCAGCCCAGTTCGCACACAATCGTTCGAACAATTGGCTGCTTAGTTCCAACCAGAGCCGCGCATCAGCCGCTGTCAATCCAATCAGGTGAGAGGAGCCCACCGGTCCGGGTTCAATGCCCAGCATCAGCAGAGTGGATTCCCCTGCCACATCCAGCTCTATTAGTGGCTGGCGCGTGACCAGCATATTATTCAGTGTGCTGTGCACCCTAGAGTAACGTGGGAATTGCGCGGCGGTGATAGCCATATCGATTTGATTGCCTACTTCGGGTTACAACCCGCTATCCCATTCGTCCTGCCATTCACGGCGATTACGCGACTGTCCATCGTTTTGGTCACTTCCGCTTCTTTGGCCGCCGCCCCCACTAGAACCACCACTTCCGGCTCCGCCACTGTCGGCGCCGCCGCTTTGAACATTGACCTCGACACGTATCGGCTGATTCAGTTTATCCCCCAAAATTTGCTGGAGATTATCCGTATGCGGTTGCAACTGTTGTTGGACATCGTTATTGGGGACATTGAAACCAACTACGAGCTGTCCTTGTTCCTGACGCACAGTCACTTCGGAACCCTGTAGTACCGAATCACGAAGGTGGATACGCACTTCCGAGTCGCTGGTACTGGACGGGTCGGAAACCAAAATGCGCTGGGCTAATTTGTCGGCGATATCACTGATGCGATCGCCAGAAGTCGATGTGACGTTTTCTGATGTGGGTTGTGTCGGTGTTGGGTCTGTTCCCATTAAACCTTGCAGGATGCGATCACCGAAAGCCTCAGCAGACAGTTCAGCTATTTTCTTGGTTTTGTCCTTGTCAGTTGAACGGTTAGAAATTTCATCTTTGGCTGGTTGAGCAGATATCGAAGGAGGTATTTGTTGAGAATTTTCTCCAGACCAGTAGTGTTCCTGCCGCATATGCTGTGGCTGAACGTTACCCGAACTTACCTGGGGGGTTACCGAGTTTAACCCTTGTTGAGCGTCTTGGTCGGTCGATTTAAGACCTGTTGAGGCAGTAGCACTTACCGGTTTACCCTTTACGGAACGCCGTGGAGTTGGCTTAGAAGGCTTGCTCTCGGTTTGGGGTAACAGCAGCTCCTCTGGATCTTCGATGGATTGGGCGGGCAATGTTGTAAGAGACGGTTCGGTCTTAACAGCAACGGAATTTTTGCTGGAGGACTTAGACTGCGGCGCAATCGTCTTAGCGGGTCTGACGCTCTGGTTAGTCGACAACTCGGGAATCTCTTCGGTGGGTTTCGTAAAAGTGTCTTCACCTATCCCTTTCCGAACCGTTGCTTGGGTATCTTGCTGCGTGTTGGCTGATACCATGCCTTTCCGGGTGTCTGCCGGCACATCACGATTCTTACCGACGTCCTCAGTAACGGCTGGCTTCCCGGCATGTGATTGAACGTCCGATTGAGTCTTTTTATTGTTCTCCACACCGATGCTCTCAGCAACGGCTGGCGATTTGCTGCCATGCAATGAGGCATCCAAGTGAGCCTTTTGATCGGAGATATCACCTTTCGAAAGCTGGTTTTGCTCATCAGCAGGTCGTTGTGATTGACCTGTTTTAACCTGAGGTTTGCTCGCTGCGGTGGACAAAGACGGGAAATGGTGCAATGGGCCATCGTTATCTGCAGTATTGTCCTGACTAACGTTATCCTGTGGATTATTTTTGCCAACCGGCTCACGTGTGCCGTGCAACAAATCGGAAAAGCGCTGCTTCTCGGCAGTCAGATCGCGGCCTTTGGGTTTGTCCAGGTCCGGCTTAGTACTAGTGGCGATTTCGGAACCGCCAGTTTTTTCTGTGATTCTGTTCATGTTAGTGACACCATGCTTTGGACCTGTCGACCCGCACCGGCCACTTCTTCCAGTTCGTTTTCTTCCCGGAGCGCCTGTTCGCGTTGCTCGGCTTCACGTTGTATCGCCATAAATTCACTGAACTTCTCGTGCTCACGCACAGCGTCCGCGTGATGCTGCCGGGCTTGTTCAAGGGCTTGTTGCGCTTCTTTAAGCCGCTTTTCCTCAACCAGAATTTGACTTTCCAAACGGCTTTCTTTGTCCTTCAAACCAGCGGCGTGGAGTTTCATATTCTCTATCGCTTGCAGCGGCACGGGACGGCCCTTGATATCGTCAAAACGCTGCTGTTCTTGCTGAATCCGGTAAGCGCGAAACCGAACCACCTCGTCGCGGGCGTGTTGGACGGATTGCACACACTCTTCCACCACCCGCTTCTGACGAGTCACGGCGGCGGCGGCGTTTTGTTCTCGGAACGCCTTGATACGTAACAAATCGTTATACATGGGTTACGGTGTTACTCCGCGTGGCTGACTAGACCAACCGCTGCAAGGCTTGCACGGTCTCTTCAAAATCCATCTGTTCATCAGTGCTCTGGCGTAGAAACGCCCGAATTGCGTCGATCTTCTTCAGCGCTTCGTCGGCCAGTGGGTCGCTGCCTTTTTGGTACTCGCCGATCTTGACCAGCAATTCCACTTCCTCGTATTTGGCCATCAGCTCCCGTACTCGACTGGCTGCCACTTTATGGTCCTTATCGACCACGGCGTTCATCACCCGGCTCGCGCTGGCCAGAATATCGATGGCGGGATAGTGGTTAGCCGCCGCCAGTTTGCGGGACAGGATGATATGCCCATCGAGAATTGAGCGGGTTTCGTCGGCGACCGGTTCAGTCATGTCGTCGCCTTCCACCAGCACCGTATACAGCGCGGTGATGAACCCCTTGTCGGATTGGCCGACCCGTTCCATCAGTTGCGGCAGGGTTGCAAACACCGAAGGCGGAAAACCACGCCGGGTCGGGGGTTCGCCTGCCGCCAAACCGATCTCGCGCTGAGCGCGGGCGAATCGGGTAACCGAATCCATCAGCAACAACACCCGTTTGCCCTGATCGCGAAAATATTCCGCGATGGCAGTAGCCACGTAAGACGCCTTGGCCCGTTCCATGGAGGGCCGGTCGGATGTGGCGACTACGATGACCGATTTAGCTGCGCCTTCGGGCCCAAGATCGTGCTCCAGAAATTCGCGCACTTCACGGCCCCGTTCGCCGATCAGCGCCAGCACCGTGACATCGACATCGGCACCTTTGACCAGCATCGACAGCAAGGTGCTTTTGCCGCCGCCTGCCGCTGCGAAAATTCCCAGACGCTGGCCCTCACCGCAGGTCAACAATCCGTCCAGAGCACGCAAACCTAACGCCAACGGTTTGCTAATTATCCGCCGGGTTAAGGGGTCCGGCGCATCTTGATACACCGGATAGTATTCACTCACCTGTAAGGGGCCGTGGGTACGGGTATCCAGCGGCTCACCCATGCCGTTCAGCACCCGCCCGAGCAAACCCGGGCCCACCGGAACCATCTGCATTTTGCCGGTAGGAATGACTTCGGTATTGGAGGAGATGCCGTACATATCCCCCATCGGCGTTAACAACGCGTCCTTGCCGGAAAACCCCACCACTTCCGCGCGCAATTCGTTATTGATTCCGGGGCTTCTTAGCAAACATAGCTCGCCGATCTGCACACCCGGCACCACGGCCTTGATGATGGTGCCGGTGACTTGCGTGACTCGCCCGCGAATCTCCAACAAACGTGCTTCCTCAATGGACTCAGCCAGCAGGTCGGTGATGTAGTTGAACCGCGCGTTATCAGTCGCTAGCATAAATTAATCCTGGCATGGCAGCGCTGCGAGGGCCTGTTCCAGCGTGTCTGGATCTGAAAAATCCGATGCAGCCCGGTGGTTTCGATGACTTCCAGCACGCTGGCATTGATCCCACAAAATAGCAATGGTCGCTGAGCCCGTTTCATTTGTTTAACGACGGCTAACAGAACCCGTAAACCAGCGCTACTGACATACATCGTAGGACTAAAATCCAACACGATCCCATTTTGTTCGCTATCAATAATGGCATTGAGTCGTTTATCCAACTCGGGAGCCGAATTAGCGTCAAGACGACCGTGGACGCTCAGCACAGTTGCATTGTCCTGTTGATGAAGCTCGATTTCCACGCAGATCCTCCGACTCTAAAATGTGCTGTACCAACTGTTATGACAGCATCTGGTGACTTAAGGTGCTGGGGCGCAGGCGCTTTGCAGGGCAGGTAGTCATAGACTCAGTCTAGTGCATATCCAACCCACTTGTTAAGCCCGGCAAAGCCCATAAGAAACACGTTTGTTAATCCGATCATATTTGGCTTGGATTTTATAATACGCTGCTAAACAATCCTCTTTTCATTAAAGTTTTTTAAGGTTTATTCGCAATTCAGACAACTTGTTATACTCTAATCACAGGTTAATTTTCGCTATATTTCATTTAACAAACCGCAACTGAACATCGGTATATCGTTTATGCCAGACCCTATCATTCAATCCGGTTTCCAAAACGTAACCAACCTAGCCAATGATGTTGACACGGATACCACTGCAGCCGACATCCAGGGGGTCTACAACAATTCCGAAACCGTACAGCTCAAACCCAAAGACGCCACCAGTCTCCTCGAAGATGCGTTGGAGGAGCTCACTTCCGAATTCAGCGAAGACAAAGAAAAGGAACTCGCCAAGCGCGATGTCGAGGAAGGCAAGGAATCAGACATGCTTGAGCGCTTGATGAAGCTGAATGAAATTGATGAGATGGTGAACAACCTGCACGATCTCCGCAAGAATGATCTGGAACGGGCACTCAAAGCACTGTTGCGCATGAAGGACTCTAATCCGCGCCAGTTGCGGGAACGCGCGCGGCAAGAGTTCAAGGAACCGGCCCATCAGTTCGCTGCACTGTCGGCTTTGGTCAGCACGCTGCGCAAACAAGGTGCGCCTAAAGAACAGCTTGAAAACGCTGAGAAAGCGTTGCAGCAATTACTAGACGAGGACGGACCGGCGGTTCGAGCCGGGATAAACGTTTCGTCCGCCGCGGCAAAATCCGCCGGCGATGAGCTGGGCGATATTCAGGGACTGCGTGACACTTACCGCGATGCGGTGCTGGATTATCAAGGTATTGGCGAGGCGTTCAAATCGCTATCGGAAAAATACGGTGCAGCCGAATTGCCGAAAGCCATCGACTTTATGCTGAATGCACTGGGTGCCGACATGGCAGCTGACGGAGCATCCATCGAAAAGAGCAAACTAAATGCGATTCGGGACGATATGTACCGCTTACAGACCTTGGCCGGGATGTTGGAATCCTGCAATGCATTGGTAGATAAGATGCGCTCTCAGGGCGCGTTTTCGACCCCTTAGCGAGTAGAAATGACAATACGAACGCAGAAAAATGCCGACGCTTATCGCGGTAGCGACCTGCTTAAAGAAGTGCTCGAACTGCAGCAAAACAAGTGGATTCGCCCCGAACAGATTGCTGCCTTGCCGAGTAAGTTGGGCATTCGCGAGTTAACCCATGAAATCAATTTCTTGCGAGAATTTAAAGCGTTGATTCATGCGATCCCCTTGAAAGCCTATGCCGAACCGGAACAGCGACCGCGTTTTTTGGATGCCATACAACAGGCATTAGATGAAGCCATAGAACGAGAAGAGGCAGAAGAAGAATGAGTGTAGGTAATCAAGTATTGGCGGAATTCGGCCACAGCATGGGCATGGGCGATCTCACCTGGCCCGACAGCGGTGTGGTGGTGCTGGAATTCGAATCCCGTGGCGAGCTTTATCTCGAAGATCGAGACGATGCCCTGCTAGTATATTTAGTCCGTAACATTGATACCCGTGGCGGAACGCTGAATCTACTAAAAAATGCTTTGCAACTCTGTCATTATCGGCAAGTCTTGCCTTACGTCGTACAAGTTGGGTTACGCGGGGAATCCAGCCTGGTATTCCTGATCAGACTGCCGGCTAATGAAGCGAATCTGCCGGAATTGGAACGGGTGTTGGATACGCTTACCAATTTGCACGATCGGGTTCGCGTTGAATAATGCAGCTCTTCTCCCCTAAACAACCGCAACCGGATAATCTGGAGCACACTGTATGAAAGACAAAATCGGCAGCTTTTCCCCGGACTTGGGCTTGGAGTACATTGCCCGTTATGACGATCAGCCGGTAAATCTGCCGGCCCAGCGCGAAGCGCAATTGACCGGCGAGCAAGTCCGGCAAAGGGTCGATGAGTTGTTTCGCGGGGAATCATTGGAACAATCGATGCGTAACTTCGTCAGTCCACGTCTCAGCAATCCGGCTACTCTGGTACCTGCCCGCTTCGAGGCACTGGTTCAGGAAAGTGCAAAGCAATTTAACACCGTACAAGATGGCAAGGATGATCCGGCTTTACAACGTACTGGCGAGTTGCTTGATCACGAATTGCAGTTGCGGGCGTTGCTGACCCACTATCGCGGCTTGTTGATGCAGGTCTGAGGTGCGGAGCAACACACCGGTGTGGCGCGAGGAGAACAAAGAAGCCCTGCAAGTGCTGGCGGATGTCTATCTGGACCAGGGACAACTAGACAAAGCCGTGGTGCTGTTGGAAGGCTTGCATGCCTTGGAACCCCATGATGCGCAGGTACTCAAGGCGTTGAGTTACGCCTATCTGCGTGTCGAACGCTACGACGACACCTTGAATATGGTCGATACCCTGCTCCGCCTCGGTGCGCCGATGCCGGAAAATGCGCCCATTCTGCTGATCCGCGGCAAAGCGCTGTGGGCGCTTGGACGCGCTAGTGAGGCCCGCGACAGCTTGAAGCGCTACATGGAACTGAGCACCCTGTCATGAGTCTGGATCGCGCCCAATCGATACTGATTGCCATCACCCGGCGTAATGATATTACCCTGGCGGTACTGGTGGTCGCGATCATTTTCATGATCGTGCTGCCGCTGCCGACCATTGTGGTCGATTCGCTGATCGCCACCAATATGACCATGGGTATCGTGTTATTGATGATTGCGGTTTATATTCCTTCGCCGCTGGCCTTTTCCGCGTTTCCCTCAGTGTTATTGCTGACTACTCTGTTCCGGCTGGCATTGGCGATCACCACCACCCGCTTGATTCTGCTACAGGCGGATGCCGGCGATATTATCTTCGCCTTCGGCAACTTCGTGGTGGCAGGCAATTTCGCAGTAGGTGCAGTGATTTTCCTGATCATCACCATCGTGCAATTCATGGTGATCACCAAAGGCGCGGAGCGGGTAGCCGAAGTGAGTGCCCGCTTCTCCCTGGACGCTATGCCCGGCAAGCAAATGAGCATTGATGGTGATATGCGCGCCGGCCTGATTGATATGGAGGAAGCGCGCCGCCGCCGGGGCATTGTGGAAAAGGAAAGCCAGCTGTACGGCTCGATGGATGGGGCCATGAAGTTCGTTAAGGGTGACGCCGTGGCCGGTTTAATTATCACTGCGGTCAATATCATCGGCGGGATCTCCATCGGCACCCTGCAACGCGGGATGACCGCCGCCGAAGCCGTGCAAACGTATTCTATTTTGACTATCGGCGACGGCTTGGTGTCGCAAATTCCCGGCTTATTGATCTCGATTACCGCCGGCATCATTGTGACACGG
>JAAUQA010000131.1 GCA_012032855.1 Candidatus Competibacteraceae bacterium | reverse complement strand
GCAGCTGGCTGTGGACGTGCTAGTGCACCGATGAATTGGATAGGAATCAGCTCCTGAAACGCTGTTCCAAGTTTACTCGAACCTTATCCGTAAAGGTGCCATCGCTGGCTGATAAACCTGTAGGACTTGACGGTGGAGTAGGCATAGTGGTTTCTAAAGCCAGGCATTGCGGGTTCTGCGCAGCCACCTGCAGCACATGACTTCTCATGACCGCCGGTACCCGATCTGCATCAACGCCGTAGATGTGGTCCGTTCCAAAAGTAAAACTGGTATTGGACATGCCGGGAGATAAGAGATGACAATAACTCATGATCGTACCGTTTCCTTGGCCGGGAGTGCCGCCTGTCAGACTATTCTGCCCGGGTAATCCCCGCGACGTGCCACAAAAGTTTTGGAGATTCCCGCTGTTGACACACAGGTCAACGGGGTCAGAAACGCCGCCCACACCGCAATAGTCTTGAGTGTGAGGTGAATTGAAATTGTGCCCGATTTCGTGGGCTACCACCACGCTGTCCCATAGCACCTGTGGACTATTAATGTTAAACGAGCCACTAATACCATGACTAACGCCGTATCCGTACGTGCCGTTGCAAAGGACTCCAACATAAGCACATCCGCATAGGGATCCTCCCGGCAACACCTTACCACTGATAAAATGGACAAGTGAACGATTAACGGCTTGTAGCGTAGCTGTGCTCTGCCATAAAGCGGCTACATTTTCCAGGGACCCATTTTGTCCGTTACAGCAATCCGTTGCAGACCAGGGGTCGTTGGTTGTCGTGAATAAGCGACTCCAACCGATCACCAAATTCGTGTTGGTTTCCCGCTCGTAGGCTGTTGAAGAATAAGCGATTAGATCGCCCAAGTACGCCAACGCGTCGTTCTGGTTATTAAACTGGGCATAGTATTCGTAGTCGGTATCAATCGCTAGGCGGGCCGTATGCGTTACATTCGCGGCCAATTCGGCGACATGAAAGTCGTTTTGCTGATGAAATTGCAAGGGATCAATGCCGGTCGTATGGCGACCCAGCCTGTCAGCACCACACTCAAAAGAAGGCAAATTTGTTTGTTCCTCTTGGGTCACTTTGCGCGACGCTAGCCCGCCTCCAACGCTTTTCTGGTTCTCCTGCAGAACCCAGCTTCCCGATTCATCGGTGATCATGCCCCGTATTGGCCCTTGTTCCGGTATCGCCAAAACCACGATGGAGTTGGGCATCCCCGCGACTACTCCACGAAAATAAAGCGTGTTCGGTGGTTCAACGGAATAATCATCATCGTCGACGACAATCTGTACATCCGGCGCAAACACGGTAAAGCGTTCCAATTCCAATTCGGCAGGCCCGAATTGATCAAGTTCCACACCGGAAACCAGCAGCCCACCACCGGTATGTACGTTTTGGGCGACACTGGCAAGATCAGCCTGAGTCGAATGCAGCATGTCAGGACTTGCTTGGGTGGTGAGAGACAGAACCGAGAGGCTAAGCCAGAAGCCGATACCTATGATGCATCTCCAACTTTCTGAGAATTTACACCTAGAGAAAAAGGGTTTATTTAAAAAATTCATGAGGATATTGCCCGATAATCTGAAAATCCAATACTCAGCTATGTGACATTGATAAGGTTATTTCGATGTATACTCAAGCCATAGTCCTAATCCATCACTGAATTCAATGGATTGGCTATTCGCGATGTTTCCATCCCTATCAATCAGCAATATCCGGGCCTATTCCTCATAGAAAATCGTATGCTACGGGATGTTTGATAAGCGGCAATCCCGCTTCCCACCAGGAGGCAATCCCGCCCCGATACCAATAAACCTTCGGGTACCCCAGTTGATGGGCGCGGGTTGCCGAGTTATAGGACAGCCAGCAGCGGGCATCCAGGCAGTAAAACACCAGGGCTTTATCGCGATTACCGCCGGTGAGCTGAGTCAGTGCTTCCGCAAATAACGCTTGTTTGGCCTCATCCAGCGTCCCTAAACCCCCGCCTTTCATCCAAATCGAACTGGGGATGCCTTCGATTTTTCCAGATCGCCACTGGTGCCGAGCACGTTGATTACAACCGGTTCCTCATCGGACAGAATCATTTCCCGAAGATCATAGGTATTTATGAGACTAGCGCCGGGATGACTGTTGGGGGTCGGGTAATGGTAGGGTTCGATCTTCAGGTTATCGGTGGGTGCTGTGTCCCAATTCTGATCCTCGCCGGCATAGGCTTTGTTTTCAATCTGCTTATCCGCCAGTTGGGTCATGGCGCTATCGTTGTCTTCCGTGATCTGGGTTGCAGTGGTACAAGCTGACAATAATAGGCCAAAGGTGACAAACGAGATTAATTTGCAGACTACTTTCATTGCGTTGATTCCATCAATAAACAGGTTGTTGGCGTAATAGGACCTGCACTATGGAGAAAGAGTTATGCTTAAGTCAACGCTTGATCGGGTTCATTGGTATCCCGCAGACACTTAACCCGCTCTTTGAAGGCTTCCAATTGCATACTCATGCGTTTATTGGGATCGAAGAAGTATGATTCGGCCTGATCCACGCGTCGAAAGCCCAGCAAGTCCAGTGAAAGCAGATCGTAGATATTGCGCCACTCGCCTTCCACCTGAACGGATAGCTTGGGATTGATGATGTAATGACCGAGCTTTATCCGGCGGAACAGGTTGCGGTTATAGCGGTCATCACGGTCGATTTCGTTTTTCGACAAAATGCTGGAGATATAGGCTCGTTTCTTACGTCGTTCCGACACTATCGAATCGGGAAAGTGGGCCAGCACCTCAAGGAAATCCCCACTGCTGAATGCCCCACCCCTAAACTGCACCACAATATGGCTCAAGCGAGTGTAGAACATTGCGATCATCAGATTCAGCATCAAAAACTCCATCAACCGTTTGTCCAGTTTGACCAACCGCTCGTTCACCTGAATCACCATGCTTTCCAGTTTCAGTTGCTGGTAGACGCCGGCGAGCTTTTTGGCAGCGTATTTGGGATCGCCGCATGCTTGTTCCAGCACAATCTGAAACGCGTTGAAACCGACATTGTTGACCAAGCCGGTATTGGCGTCCATGTCTACCAGTTTCTCAACCAGCGCCTCGTGGCCCAGGCGGGTGGCGATCATCAACGGTGTCTGATCGCACGGGTCACCGCCACGTACAGCGCATTGATATGGAATTTGTAGATCTCCAACGACTTGTCGCTTTTATCCCGCGCCCGGCCATAGTCGAGTTCATCGCCGAGCAAATCGTCGTGACCGACGCCACGGGTGATTTCCCGGAACCGATTGGCGTCGTCGGAAGCGAAGTTGTAGAGGATGACATTGTCATACTCCAGCCCCTTGGCTTCCTGAATCGAGAAGATCAACGGGGTCTGGAAATGGGCCTTCGCCGCGGGCTTTTGGTCCACATGCATGACGATGATCGCATGGCGGGTGGACTGGCGGGTTTTGCGATCAAATTCACGGCCGGTAGTCTCTGTGTCGGCCAATAACAGCACCGCGCCTTGATTATGGGCATTGCTGCGCACCAGATAATTGCTTTCCCGATCTATCGAACCGAAGCCGGCGTTCTTAAGCTTGAGAATCCGGTTGGCGACCTCGGTGACTTCCGGGGAATTGCGGTGATTGGTGTTGAGAATCCGAATCAGATCGGTAGGCCCGGTGTGGCCTTCCTGCCGGTAGAAGAAGCTTTTGAGCTTGGACCAGAAAAAGAAATTGGGATGGACGATCAGATTGGAATCGCCGCACAGGATGAAGTGATTAGGCTCGTGCAGGGATTTTAGAATCAGTTGCAACTGGATATTGGTCAGGTCCTGCACCTCATTCACCACCACGAAATCGTAGCGTGGCTCCACCAGGGCGAGATGGTGGTGGCTGAGGATATTGGAATCGGGATAATGCTGCTCCTGCATATACTCCAAATACTTTATGAACAGACCGTACACCACCTCCCGCTAAGCTTCGGAGAAAATGGACTGCTTGATGCCCAGGTTCAGGTACTCATCCCGGCTCAAATAGAGACTGTCGGTGGACGGCCCGGTAATGCCCCCTTTGAATTCCACGAACAATTGGCAGGGGTCTTTAATGAATCAGTCCCCGCCTAGTTCGTGCAAATATTGGCGCGCTTCTTCTTCATGCTCGTAAATATGGGCGGCCACATCCCGGCTTTGCAGTGCATCGCCCAGCTTCATGCGCAGGAATGCGCTGGTCGTATAGCGGCTGACCCCGGAGTAATAGCGCTCCACCACCTGTTTAACCATACCGGTGTACGCATCCAGTAAATCGGGGGCGATGTAAAAATTATCGTAATTGACGATGCCGAACACTTTCTTGTTCAAGGGCGACAGCCGCTGCTCCACCACGGTCCGGATCGCTTCGATGTCGGCGGGAGTCTTGACCTGATAGCCTTCCAGATTGACGAAAAACAGATTGTCTTTGGGATCGTAAATAAACCGTTCCGCCAGCGGTAACCGTAGCAGGTCTTCTTTGATGTCCATGGATTCGGGGCGGAAAATGCGAGCTTCCATGAGCTTCATCTCAGCAGAAATAATCGGCTGAAAATCCATATGCGCCAGGATGTCTTTGTGCAAGTCCAACCCCGGCGCGATTTCCAATAATTCCAAACCGGCTGCGGTCAATCGGAACACGCAGCGTTCGGTGACATACAACACCCGCTTGCCCTGTTCGGCGGCGTAGGACCCGCTGAAGGTGCGGTGTTCGACTTGCTCGACGAATTTACACTTGTCGCTGTCGGTTACGATTTTCAATTGTCCGTCGGCCAGCTCAATCTCGGTTTTGCCCGCAGTGAAGGTGCCGACGAATACCACCTGTTTGGCATTCTGACTGATGTTAATAAAACCACCTGCTCCGGCCAGACGAGTGCCGAATTTACTCACATTAACGTTGCCCTCCTTATCGACCTGCGCCATGCCGAGAAAAGCGATATCCAGCCCGCCACCATCATAGAAATCGAATTGACTGGGCTGGTCGATTATCGCCTGAGTATTGGTCGCTGCGCCGAAATTCAACCCCCCTGCGGGTAGGCCGCCGATCACGCCGGGTTCTGCGGTGAGGGTCATTAGATCGATAATCTTTTCCTCATTGGCCACATTGGCGACACCTTCGGGCATGCCAATACCGAGATTAACCACACTATTAGGCCGCAGTTCGAACGCGGCACGACGGGCGATGAGTTTGCGCGCACTCATCGGCATGGGTTGCATGGACTGCATGGGCACTTTGATTTCGCCGCTGAACGCGGGATTGTAGCGTTCGGCGAAGGTTTGCCAGTGCTGTTCGGGATCGGCGACCACCAGACAATCCACCAACACGCCGGGAATCTTGACCAGTTTGGGGTTCAGCGTGCCGCGTTCGGCAATCCGCTCGACCTGCACGATGACGATGCCGTTGGAATTATGCACAGCGGTAGCGATGGCTAAGCTTTCCAACGTCAGTGCTTCTTTCTCCATGCTGACATTGCCGTCGGTATCCGCGGTGGTGCCGCGCAACAGGGCGATATTGATAGGAAAGGCTTTATAAAACAAATAGTCCTGGCCACTGATAGGCATCAGCTCAACGATGTCGTCACTGGTGACCGCGTTGATCTTACCGCCGCCGAAACGCGGATCGACGAAGGTGCCCAATCCGACCGCACTCAGCGTGCCCGGCTTATGGGCGGCGATGTCACGATACAGATGGGAAATCACCCCTTGCGGCAAGTTATACGCTTGGATTTTATTAGCAATCGCCAGTTTCTGCAGCTTGGGCGCCAATCCCCAATGACCGCCGATGACGCGCTGGATCAACCCCTCATGACCCAAGTGATTGAGTCCTCGTTCCTTGCCGTCGCCCTGACCGGCTGCATAGACTAGCGTTAAGTCGCGTGGTTTACCGGTTTCTAAAAAGCGATTTTCCAAGGCGATGGCCAACTGTTCCGCAAAGCCGATGCCAACAAAGCCACCGGTAGAGACGGTATCGCCATCCTGGATTAAACGCACGGCCTCTTCGGCTGAAACGAGCTTGCCTTTTTTCGGCAATGGCGTGGAAGAGAGCAGGGGATGATCGATATTCATTGGCGTGCGCTTCTCTGATCGTTAATCGGTTTATTGCAGGAAGCGTAGCGCAAATTAGTTAAATAGCGATGCGCAGAGGGGGGGTTAGGTGTTGTCGTGCTAGTGGCGCAATGATTTCGTCACGCCATCCTGCAAAGAGTAGTAAATCCATCATCTACCGATCATAAAACAGACATGAGCACCCCTTACTTTTCAAAATGAAGCTACCCATAACACTGTTATGGGAGGGTTTCGTGTCAAAACTTTTCCGACGGCCACAGTGCCCCAATTTCTATCGAGATTATCTAATGAATAACGTAAAAAAGGCGCTTATTGGCGCTATGCTTGGTGTTCTACCCACTATCACGGTCGCTCAAAGCGCACACACGGCGGGCGGGGTGGTTTTTCTCGACGATAACGGCAACGGGATATTGGATCGTGGCGAACGCGGGATTCGCGGCGTCAGTGTGTCTAACGGGATCGACGTGGTGCAAACCGACAGCCGGGGGCGGTACAGCATACCGTTGCTGCCGGAGAGCATTTTGTTTATCACCCAACCGGAACGTTATCAGGTGCCGGTCGATGAAAACAATCTGCCCCAGTTTTATTACATTCACTATCCGGACGGCACACCGCCGGTGGCCGCGTTTGAATTCCCGGTGATTGAGCCGACCGGCCCGTTACCGGCGTCGATTGACTTTCCCTTATTGCGCGGCGAGACCCGTCAAAAAACCTTCAAGGCCATGGGCTTTGCCGATCCGCAGGCCCGCACCGACGAATTTCAGGACCAGCTCCGCGAAGATATTATCAACGAGCTGATTGGTAACCCTTACGGCGCGGCCTTCGGTTTGGTGGCGGGTGACGTGGTCGATGATAATCTGGCCCTATATCCACGCCATAACGCCATGATGGGCAAGCTGGGATTCCCGATTTGGAACGTCCCTGGCAACCACGATATCAATTTCCGCTCGCCTAATGACCGCTATTCCACCGAGACGTTCAAACGCTATTTTGGGCCACCCAATTTTTCCTTCGATTATGGGGACGTGCATTTTATCGGCCTCGACAACGTCGAGTATAAGGGCGATGGCCAGGGGCGCTTCGATAACACGATTTACCGTGGCTATATCTCGCCTGATCAGCTGCAATGGTTGAGCAACGATTTACAGTTCGTGCCGCGCGACAAGCTCATCGTAATCATGACCCACATTTCACTGATCACCTATGCGCTTGATGGTCAGGGCGAGCGGTTTAATCAAGGCGACAACATCAACACCGTGAACCTGAACGAGTTAGTCGAAATCCTAAAACCGTTCGATCGCGTCTACGCTATCGCCGGGCACGACACCTCAAACAGTTGGAAAATTCAGCTCGACCATACCCACGGCTGGTTTGGTGACTGGTTTTTGGTTCACACCTTGGCCGAGGTGCGCGGCAACGGCTGGAGCCGGGGACCGCGTGACGAGCGCGACGTGCGGTTGGCTACCATGCAGGATGGCAACCCCAACGGTTATTACGTGTTTTCGTTTGATGGCACCGATGTCCAGCCGCGGTTTATTCCCGCTGAGGGCGATCCAAACGAAACCATGCGGATCGTGCTCGACCCGCTGTTAGAGGGCACCCGTGACACTGAAGGTAACGTGCTGGCCATCAACCGGGGGGCTGCTCTGCCGGGGACTAAGATCGTGGTAAACCTGTTCGACGGTGGCGAGCGCGACTTGGTGGAAGTGTCTATCGATGACAGCCCTTACGCCCCGATGGAGATCGTACTCCGTAACGACCCGTTTATGGAACGCTTAGCGGAGCGTTTTCGCGACACACCGGATGCGTTTTCTTCGCCGCAGCCGTCGTCGCATATCTGGGAGTATCCGCTGCCTGAACTGGCTGCGGGCCTGCACACGGTAAAAGTGCGTGCCCTGGACGAATTCGGCCAGCAATCGAGTAAGGCGTTTTCCTTTGAGCTGACCGAAGCAAGCCAGTAAGCACCTACTTTTTATGCCTGGGGCAGGTGCCATAAACACCTGCCGACCTTATC